>DATJGQ010000255.1:0-9588 GCA_035494815.1 Gemmataceae bacterium | reverse complement strand
ATTTGAACAACGCGACGCGGCGTATCAGGAACGTGTGCGGCAGGGATTTCTCGCGGAAGCGCGACGCCGGCCAGAGCAGATTGTCGTCGTCGACGCGTCGCCGGGCGTGGACCACGTGCAGCAATTCATTCGTGGCGAGGTCGAACGACTATTGACGTAACCTGACCAGCCCGAAGCGCACGCGAGGGACGTAAGTCGGCTCCCTTGCTTGCGCTTCGGGCTGGTCGGATAAGGGAAGGTGAAGTGAGTTGGCGCCACGTCCGCGGGCATGACGAGTTAATCGCCGCGTTCGGCCGCGCCGTCGCGCGCGGCCGGCTCGCGCACGCCTACCTGTTCGTCGGGCCGGCCGGCGTCGGCAAACGTCTCTTCGCCCGTCAACTCGCCAAGACGCTGCTCTGCGAGTCGCCGCCCGCGGGCCGATGGGACTCCTGCGACGCCTGTCCCGCCTGCGCACTCGTCGACGCCGGGACGCACCCCGATCTGTTCGCCGTCGCCCGCCCCGCAGACAAGCTGGAAATGCCGATCGAAGTTATCCGCGAGTTGTGCGACGGCCTGGCATTCAAGCCGGCCCGCGGCGGCCGTAAAATCGCGATCGTCGATGACGCCGACGACCTCAACGAAGAGTCCGCCAACTCGTTCCTCAAGACCCTCGAAGAACCGCCGCCCGGTTCGCTCCTGATTCTGATCGGCACCAGCGCCGATCGGCAACTGCCGACGATCCGCTCGCGATGTCAGGTGATCCCGTTCGCCCCGCTGTCGGACGAACGCGTGGAGGAACTGCTGCACGCCGATGCCGACTTCGAATCGGCCGACATATCACGCCTGGCCCGCATCAGCGGCGGTAGCCCGGGAATGGCCCGCGAACTGGCCGACCCGAAGCTGTGGGCGTTTCGCACCCAGGTCTTGCAGGAGTTGGCCCGGCCGAAACCGGATGTGCCGAAACTCTTCCGCGAGTGGAAGATCCTGGTCGACGAAGCGGGAAGCGACGCCGGCTCGCAGCGGCGGCGGGCGTCCCTCGTCCTCCAGCTCCTGATCGACGGGTTCCGCGACGCACTGCGGGTCGCCACAAGCGGACCAGCCCGAAGCGCCAGCGAGGGGACGAAACTGGCCGAACGCTTCGGCGAAGACGAGCTCCTCAAGCGGCTCGAACGATGCCTGGAAGCCGATTTTCAAATCGACCGTCGCGTGCAACTGGTGCTCGTGCTCGACGCGTTACTCGCCGCCCTCGTCTGACGCGGCGGCGGGCAACGGTTGGCGGAGTCGCTCGGCCGCGCGCAGGCCCGGCCAATGCTTCTGCCAGCGGTCCAACTTCTTGCGCTGTTCGGCCAGCCGCTTGTTGAGGGCGGCCGCGAGCGCCTTGAAATGTCGGCCGAACTGCCGGTCGAGGTCCGGGCGGGTCGCGGCGAGTTCGTCCTTTAGCCCCTCGATCAGCCGCATGGCCTGCCGGGCGTCGTTCGCGTCGCCCAGGATGTCCTGTAACTTCTCCACCGCAGAATAGACCTCATCGCGGACGGAGACGTCATAGCAATCGACGAACAGTTCCAGCGCGTACCGAAGTTCCTTGCCGACGATGCGGACCTGGTGAAGCCGATCGTCGGCGGCGGTGTCGTCCAGGGCGACAGTGAATCGCGTCAGGATTTCATCGAGTGCTGCCGTCGCTCGGGAGGCGAGCGCCACTTCATCTCCGCCGCGGACGCGAGTCGTGACCTTAAGCAGCCGGTCCAACGATTTGCCGTCGAGGACGCGACGGAGTGTCCGCGCGAGGTGTTCACGTTCGGCGGATTGTCGGGCGAAGAGGTAGCCGCTAAGGAAAGAGCCACCCGCCGGGTCGGACGCGGCGCCGCGAGAAGACAGCTCGTTGATGGCCGCGAGAAGGACGTCGAGGTCACGGACCGCCCCCGCCGCCCGCCTCAGTTTTCGCAACGTCTTCCTGGCCCGCCGGGTTGCTTTGCGAGGCACGTAGTCTGCGAATACGGCCAGGGCCGCCCGCGCCCGCCGCGTCGCGACTCGGAGTTGATGGACGGCTTCCGGGTCGGTGACGGCTTCCGCCGCTTGCAATGCCGACACGTCCACGGCGCACAGTCGGGCCGCCAGGACGAGCCGGGCTGCGTCCGCGACGGTCGTCCCCGGCGAGAGGCCCGTGATCCATTTGCCGGCAGATGACGGTTGCGATGCTTGCGCCATCCCGGTCACCTGCCGTAAAGACCTTCGACGTTCGCCGCCCGCTGCTGCCGGTCCAGCAACCCGCCGATGTCGGCCACCTCTGTCCGCAGCCGGTCGATCGTCCGGCGTTCGGCGGCGAGCTTCTCCGCAACTTCGCCAGGCAAGGGGCCGTACGCCGCGATCAGCCGTTCCACCAGCCTTTTTTGCAACTCGCGCCGGAACCCGCCGCGGATCTTCGGCCACCGCAAGGGTAGCACGAAGTTCATGACCAGATGCAGCAGCACCAACACGACGAGCGTGAGCAGGAACGGGAGCGCCACATCGAAGAGACTGAACGATTGACTGGTTGCGACGAAATACCGCCAGAGAAGCATGATGATCGCGGCGACGAGGGTCAATTCCGGCAGCACGTTCGCCAGTCGCACGAGCCCGGCCTGGATCCAGCCGCGCAGCCCGCTCGGCGCCGACCATTGCCGCTCGACGTGGTTGAGGGACTCGTTCAGGGACTCCTCGAACTGGCTGCGCCAATTCCGCGCGGCCACGTCGGCGGTCGGGCCCGGCAGCAGATCGGGCGGGAAACCTTGTTCGTCCGCCTGGACGAGCAGCCGATGCTTGAGCGCTTGGACCCGCTGGTCGAGGCTGCGGTCGCCGGCGACGCGGATGCATTCGTGCGTGAAACCGGCGAGGTCCCACGTCGTCGGCGCGGGCGACCGCGACGGGCCGCCGATGATCGACATCTTGTCGCGGAGCCGGCTGCCGGCGTATTGCACGCCTGTCAGCAGCCGCAGATACGCGGCCATCAGGCCGCGGAACCGCTGCTGGCCCTCGAGGCGGAAATGGTGTTCGATCTCCTGTTGGTTAGGCTCCAGAGTCGTCAGGAGCACCTCGGCGAAGGCGTCGGCCTCATCGTTGAGAACCGCTTCCCACGCGGCGCGGGTCTGCTCGGCGGCGGTACCGAGTTCGGGCGGGCAGGCCTCGGCGAGCGCCTGATCGCACTGAGCGAGCAGTTGGCCGACGCCGCGGGCTTTGACCGCCTCGATCTCCAACCGCGTCAGGCCCAGTTCGAGCCAGTGCATCAGTTCCTGAAACTGTTCGCCGTCGGGCGGCGGGGGGGCCTCTCCGTTTGTCTGGGATCGGTCGATCCAGTACTGGGCCGCGGTGCGGAAGAGCAGGGGGCTCTGAAAACCCTCGTCGGCGAGGTCGCGGAGAAGGTCTTCATCGGGGCGCTTGCCGGATGCGGTCGGTTGCAAACAGCGGTCCCACTTGTTGAGGACGAAGGCGAACGCCCGCCGCTGCCGTTGCCCGCGAAACATGTCCCAGCCCAGGCGGTCGTGATACTTCTCCTGCGAACCGACGTAGAGCACAACGTCGGCGACGGGCATGATCTGTTCGAGCTTCACCCGGTTCTGTGGCTCGTTGCTGTCGAGGTCCGGCGTGTCCACGAGCACCTTGTGCTCCAACTCCGCCCGCTCGTGCGCGACGAGCTTGCAGTGTCGTAGGGCCGGGTCGAGCTGTTCGGGCCGCAGCGAACGGTGATGGTACACGACCGGGTCGCGCGTGGTCGGCCGGGTGTAGGACGCCTGTGCGATCGGGCCGCCGGCGAGGGCGTTCAGGAGCGACGACTTTCCGACGCCGGTACCGCCCATCAGCATGACGACGAGGTGCGGACGTTCGACGTCGAGGTCTTCGGACTTGCGGCGCAAGTCGGTGACGAGGCCCTCCAGGGTTGCTCGAGTCAGTGGCTTCAGCGGAAACGGGTGGCCGGACTCCAGCCAGACTCGCAGCGCCCGTTCGAGATTGCGCAGCGCCGGCGCGAGCGTCCGTAAGAGCGGGGCCGGCGAGCCGGGAGCCTGAGCGACCGGAGTTCCCGTCATGGTCAGGCGTCTCCTCGCGAGAGGCGTTCGCGGGCCGCCGCGTCGAGCTTCTTGATGGCGTGCGGCACGCGGCTCAGCGCGAGTTGCAGCCGCTCGTACGCCGTACCTCCGGTCGCGGGCCAACGGGCGAGCCACTCGGCCAGCGGGCCGGACACGACCTCGGACACCAGCGCCTGCTGCCGGGTACGCGTCTGCTCGCGCTGCGTCTCGACATAGGCCGCACCGAGCCATTCCACCAGTTGATGCGCCATCGAAGCGGCCAGCGGGACGATAATCAGGTCGTGCAGTCCGATGTGGCCGATGACGAGCGAGCCGGCGATGGCAATGACGTCGAGGGCGAACTTGCTGCCGCGGAGTGTCGCCAGTCGCGAGGGCGATTTCTCCAGTTCCTCGTAAATCGCCCGCGCCGTCCGCTCGACCTCGTCGGCCAGTCCCTGCCGGAAGCTGCGGAGGCTCTCGTCGAACTTCGAACGGACCTGGCCCGGTAGCTCGCTCTCGAAGGCACGATTGACATGCGCCCACAACGGGTGCTGCCCCAATCGCCGCAGGGCCTCGGCCCGCAACTGGTCAAGCCACGCCTGCAAGCCGGCCTCCAGCACCTCCGACTCGGGCATAGACGGCACTTCGGGCCGCACCAGGACCTTGTTCATCGCCCCTTTCAGCAGGCGATAAGGCGTCCGTACGACCCAGAGCGTGCCGCTGACGAACTTGCCGGCCCCCGGCAGTTCCAACAGGTCGACGAGGCGGACGAGCGCTTCGTCGAAGCGGCGGAATTTCTCGCTCGTCAGATACTCCCGGCGATAGCGGGTGTCGAAATCCTCCTTGCCGCGCTGCACGAGGTCGCGCCAGGTATCGAGTGCGGCGACGTCGTCGCGGGCGACGCTGAGGAGGCGCTCGCCGGTCGCCGAGAGGAACCGCATCGCGGCCTCGACGTTGCGTCGCCGGGCGACCGTGGCGTCGTCGCCGAGAACGGACATCTGGTTGAGCAGCGGGATGCGGTGCCGGGCGGCTTTCGTGACGGGGCTCGCCAATTCGTCCGGCGACAGGTGCGGCAACGTCAACGTCGCGACGCGGCCGCGCGGCAATCGGCTCAGCACGTCGTGGCGGAAATGATCGAGCAGCTTCGGGGCCAACTCCTCGTGCATCTTGGTCAGGACCACCACGATCGGCTTGCCGACTTCGACCAGCAGCTTGAGGAACTGCGTCGGCACTGCGTCGTTGTACCGCTCGTCGGAGGCGACGTAGATGATCACATCCGCCAGGCCCGCGATCTCCAAAAGCCGGGGGACGTAGTTCGAGGCCGCCCAGGTCGTCATGTCGGGGCAATCCCAAACGACGAAGTGTCGTAACACCTCGCCGTCCTGCGAATCGGGCGGCAGTTTCCGCACCTGATAGACGTCCTCATCGACGTCGGCGGACGCTGGGCCTTCGAGGCGTTCCAGCGGGCCGAGGAAGCCGAGTTGTCCCGGCCAGCCGTTGGCGCTGTCGCCGTTCGAGTAGGCGATCGGATGGCGGGTGAAGCCGGCCTGCGGGTTGGCCTCCGCGGCGGTGGCGCCGCAGAGTACGTTCACGACCGTACTCTTGCCGGTGCCCGCACCGCCGACGACGGCCAGGTGTAAAGGCCGTGCCGGCTGACCTTCCAGATACGGGGCGACGACGTTTCGGACGAGCGCCGCCGCCAGTCGCAGCTCGCCGGCGCGCTCGGCGAGCTGGGGCTGCTTGCGGCTGTGCTCCTCCAGCCAGGCGAGGTCGTCGGCCAACTCGCTGGTGAGCGTGCGTGTGGTGGCGGCGTCCATAACAATTCAATCATACCAACGCGCGGGGTCTTACCGCTCGCGGCACTGCCGGCACCCGCAGAGCCGCAAGCGGCTACTCTTTCGACCGATCCAACTGGAACGGTTCTAGCGGCAAGGCGGTCGGCCGGCCGTGGATCGCCTCAGCGAGTATCCGGGCCGTCCCCGGCGCTAATTGAATCCCCGATCGGAAATGCCCGGCAGCGACCCAAACGTCGTTAAACCCCGGCACCCGGCCGATGAAAGGCCGCCCGTCCGGGCTTCCGGGTCGCAGGCCGGCCCAGCACCGCTCGATCGTCGCGTCGGCGAGGCTTGGCACGAGTCTGGTCCCGAACTCCAACAAGCCGGCGATCGCGGACGCCGTCGTCCGTTTTTCAAAGCCGGCGTCCTCTTCCGTCGAGCCGACGAGCACGCGGCCGTCGCCGCGGGGCACGATGTAGCGCTTGCCGCGAATCAATACCTTCGCCGGCGCGGTCGCCCGGGTGTTCAAGAGGGCGATCTGGCCACGAACCGGACGGACATTCGCGCGAACACCCAATGGCCGCAGCAGTTCATCGCTCCACGCTCCGGCGCACAAGACATACTGACCGGCGACTTGCCGGCCGGCATGCGTGACTACCGCGTCGACACGCGTGCCGTTGGTCTCCCAAGCGTAGACGGGACAACCGGGCCCCAGCGTCACGTCGTGCGTCCGCAAGCTGGCCACGAGCGCCCTGACGAGCCGCGGATTACGCACCTGCGCCATCCCGGGCAAGTAATACGCCGGCCCGGCGTCTGGGCCGGCGGCCGGCTCAACTGACGGCACTCGATCCGCCGTCAGTCGCTCCCAGGCGATTCCTTCACTTTTCCATGCGTCCGCATCGATCGACCCGTCCGGGTCGTCAAACTCCAGCCCTCCGGTACAGCGATAGCCGGGATCGATGCCGGTTCGCTCGCGCAGCTCGGCCGCCAGCAAGGGATATGCGACGGAGCTGATCGCCCGCAGTTTGTCGTACGGCGTCGCCGCGCGCTCCGGATTGCCGGGCGAGATAATGCCCGCGCCGGCCCATGACGACTCGCGGCCGAAATCCTGGCGGTCGAGCAGCGTCACTCGCGCCCCGTCACGGGCGAGAGTGTAGGCGGTCGTCAGGCCGATTACGCCCCCGCCGATGATCAGCACGTCCGCGGTCGGCATGCTGTCGTTATATTCGTCGGCGCAAGGGTTTCATTCGCCGGAATGTACGGCGGCCCGCGACCTGCACGGTAAGATGAGCGGTGAACCGGCCCCGCCGCGGGGTGTCCCTGCGAAGGTCTGATGGACGCGCATACGCTGGAACTGCTCGAGTTCGACAAGGTCCGCGAACTGCTCGCCGGGTACGCCGCCTGTGCGCTCGGCAAGGAACTGGCCCGGCAGATCGAGCCGGCCACCGATGCCGATAAGATTCGACGCGAGTTGACGCTCGTCAGCGAAATGTCCGAGGCGCTCGGCCAGGGCCAGGCGCCGCCGTTCGGCGGGCTGCACGACGTCCGGCTGACCGTCCGCCGGGCCGCGATCGGGGCGATGCTGACGGCCGAGCAACTGCTCCAGATCGCCGAGACGCTCGCCGCGACCGGCAACTTCTACCGCTATCGGATGCGGCTCGACGCCGCCTGGCGCAATCTGATCGACCTGCTTGCCCCGGTCGAAGACCTCGGGCTGGTTGCCAAGTCGATCACGGGCTGCATCGACGGCCGCGGGCAAGTCCTCGACTCGGCCAGCCCGGAACTCGCACGAATTCGGCAGCAGCTTCACGACTTGGATGAACGCGTGCAGGAGCAGATCAAACGCCTGCTGCGCGACCCGGACGTGCGCAAAGCGCTGCGATTCCCCAACGCGACCGTGAGCGGCGATCACTATGTCCTGCCGGTGGCCGTCAACTATCGGCACTTCATCCCCGGCACGGTGCACCGCACGAGCGCCACGGGCGAGACGCTCTACATCGAGCCGGCCGGGGTGTCGCATTTGAGCGTCGAGCGGACCGTTCTCAAGGGCGAAGAGGATCGCGAGGTCCGCCGCATCCTCCGCCGACTTAGCGGCGAAGTCGCACGCGTCGCCCGGCCGCTGTCGGCGGCGCTCGACGTCCTCGGCCGGCTCGACCTGGTCACGGCCAAGGCGAAGATGAGCCGCGACTTTCGCATGAGCGCCCCGGCGATCAACACCGAAGGCCGAGTCTGGCTCCGCGAGGCGCGGCACCCGTTGCTCGAACAACTGTTTCGCACAAAGCCGGCCGCCAGCGGCCCGGGCGAGCCGCGGGTGGTCGTGCCGATCGACGTGCGACTCGGCCTCGGCTTCAACCTGCTCGTCATTACCGGCCCGAACACCGGCGGCAAGACGGTCACGCTCAAGACAACCGGCCTGTTGTGTCTGATGGCCCAGGCGGGTATGCATATCCCGGCCGGGGAGGGCAGCACCGTCCCCGTTTTCCGCGAAATCCTCGCTGACATTGGCGACGAACAAAGCCTCGAGCAGTCGCTGAGTACGTTTAGTTCGCACGTCTCGCGGATCGCGCACATCCTGCGCACGGTCACGGCCGACAGTCTCGTCCTGCTCGACGAGCTCGGCGCCGGTACTGACCCGACCGAAGGCGCCGCCCTCGGCCGGGCGATCCTCGACGAACTGGACCGCCGCCGTTGTCGGGCGATGGTCACGACGCACATCGGCGACCTGAAGACGTACGCGTTCTCCAACGAGCGGGCGGAAAATGCGGCCGTTGAATTCGACGTGGAGTCACTGCGGCCCACCTATCGATTGCACATCGGCCAGTTCGGCATGAGCAATGCGCTCAAGATCGCGCGCCGGCTCAAATTGCCACACGACCTGCTCCGGCGGGCGCAGAAGTACCTGCGACGTCGCCAACGCCGCGCCCCGGAACTGCTGCGATTGCAGCAACTCCGGGCGGAGGCGGAGAAGGCCCGCGCCGAGGCGCTCAAAGCCCAACACGCCGCCGAGCAGGAGAAGGCGGAATTCCGATCGAAAGTTGAGGAGTTGGAGCGCGAGGCCGCCGAGGCCGCCGCGCTCCGCGAGGCGCGGGGCAAGCTGCAGCCGAACGACAAAGTCCGCGTGGCACGCTTCGACGCCCCGGGCCGGATCGTCCGCATCGATCACAAGAAGCAGCTAGCGGTCGTGAGTGTCGGCCTGGGCCAGTGGGAGGTCGGCTTTGACGACTTGTTCCCGCTGAGCGGGACGTGACCCCCGGCCCAGCAGGTCCGGCCGCACCTGTGCCAGGAACGCGACGACCGAGCCGAGCACGATCCCCTCCACCGCGGCGACCGGCAGGTGGGCCAGAACGATCGCCATAATCGGCCCGTCGTCCACCCCGGGCATCCCGAAAAGCAGCACGGCCGCCAACAGCGCGACCGTCATCAGCACCGAAAAGATGCCGAGCAGGCAGCCGAGCGGAAACCCGGGCCGGTCCTCCCAGCGGCGCTCGACCACCGCAATGAGTACGCTCGAGCCGAAGAGCACGATGAGTCCGATCGGCCGCGCGACCCAGAGCGCGTGGACCGTGTCGGCAAGCGTTCCGCCGGCGAACCGCTCGGAGATCGCCTGGGCCGTGACAGTGAGGGAGCCGAACATCAAAAAGGCGCTCGAGAAGACTAGTGCACCGCGGCCCAGCGACGAGTTACAGACCGCGGGCCGATCGAGCAGCCGAAACAGGCCCGCGGTCGCCAGGGCGGGGATCGTCAGGACGCAGGTGTTGACGCCGAGCGTGCCGATGCCGCCGTGGCCGAGAAACGCG
>DATJGQ010000254.1:0-11635 GCA_035494815.1 Gemmataceae bacterium | reverse complement strand
GTCGAGTTCGAATCGACCGTCGGCGTCGGTGTTGGTGTCCACGTCGTTGCCGTATCGATTACCCGCCGCGACGTGGACGCCGGCGATCGGTCGTCCGGTTCCCGCCTCGCGGATCGTGCCGCGCGCGGGCTGATTCGGCAGGGCCACGAAATCGAACGTCGGGGCGTAGAGCTCGGGCGGTTGGCCCAACGCGCGGCTCACCGGGGGCTCGCGCGCCGCGGCCGCCCGATTGACCGGGGCCGGATCGAAGCCGGCCCGATTCACGATCGTGACCAGCGACTGCGCGATGCGTGGCCCGCGCACGACCAGTTTTACCAGCCGCTCGGCGCCGATGCCCGTGATGCGAAACCGGCCGTCGCGGTCAGTCGGCGTGACCCGTATCAATGACTGCGGCGGGTGGGACAGCCCGTTGTCGATGTCGCCGGGGGCGTCGTGCCAGAACGTCGTCCAACCGTCGATGAACGAGTCCAGGCGACCCGACCGCGGATTGAAAACGTCGGCGACATGAACCGTGGCGCCAGCGACGGGCCGGCCATTCGTGTCCAAGATGCGGCCGGCGATCGGCTGGTCCGCGACTAGCCGGATCGTGATTTCGTCCCCCGGGGTTGTGATTCTCTGAAAGCCCGTCCCGAATCCATCGGCCCCGGCGATCACCGGAATCGGCGTGGCCACGTTCCCCTTGTAGTAGAGGTCGTCCTTGGGAGCATTGAAGTGGAAGCGCCCCTCGGCGTCTGTCGTCGCCCGTTCGCCCAACTTATCGCCCGATACGTCGCTGTGGAACGTGAACAGTCGGGCTCCGGTGACGGGCCGCCCCTCCGGATCGATGACGCGGCCGCGGACCGCGACGGTCTCCATAAGTGCGGGCTGTTGGTCGGCGGTGGGACGATCTTGCGGTACAGTCACGCCGGGCGGGCTCTCCGGGGCGGGCGCCCCGAGCCGGGCGCCGACGCCAACCGTTGCGAGGCCGATCGCTGCCGCCAGCATGACCAGCCGACGGGCCGCTCGGGCTCCGCCGAAAGCCGTGCTCGCCAGCGCGGCGCGAGACTTGGTCGCGCCGAGAACGGCTTCGAGAATCGCGGCGGTTCGTAGTACAGGCCCGGCCGTCGCCTGTGTACCCGCCGCCGCGGCGAGCAAACCGGCCGAGAGCGTCACGCCGCGGCGGGCGAGTCGGTCGCGGAGCCGGATTCGGCCGCGCTCGAGATGCCCCTTCACGGCGCCGACGGACCAGCCGAGCTGTTTGGCGGCCTCGTCGCGCGACTTGCCGTCGAGGTAACACAGGAGCAGCGGCAACCGGTGTTTGTCGGACAGGCGGTCCAGCTCCTCGTGCAGGATGACGCACGCCTCCCGCCACGACATGTCTGGCACCTTCGCGACTTCCGTGCGGGACTTACCCGCGCGACCCTCGACGACACGACGGCGGCGGGCGCGCGCGAGTCCCTTCACCGACAGCCGGTGCGCGACGCCGAACAGCCAGCCGGCGACCGACTGCCGGTTGCGGATGGAGCGGGCGTTCCGCCAGAGCACGAGAAACGTCTGCTGTGCGGCGTCCTCGACGTCGGCGTCGTCGATCAGCACCTGCCGGCACGCGGCGAGCACGGTCGGGCGATGACGGCGGACCAGGGCGGCGAACGCGGCTTCGTCGCGCGTTCGCAGAAACTGGTCGAGCAGGTCCGCGTCGGGCACGGTTCGCCACGCCGTCAAGCGGGCGTGGTCAAGGACTGAGTGAAGCGGTTGACGCACCATGCGCGTGGCCTCACGCCGGGGGGGGCGGGGTTAATGCCCATTGTTCCTCGGCGCGGCCCGCGCGGCACGATTTTTCTCCTCCCAGTGAAGATCGTTTCGCATCATCGGCGAAATGATCGCGCTCTGACCATCCCTTGCCCCGGATCGCGACCAGAGCAACATTATTCCGTTTCATCGGAGCGGTCGAACTTCACGCAATTTCGGCCCTGCATCTTGCCGTGGACAAGTCGGGGCGGCTCCAAAAAGCGATTCTTTACTCTGTCCAGAATTCTCCGCCGCTCGGGGTATAGCGTTTGCACACGATTTCGGGCGGTTTATCAGGCCGGTGCGCGTTAGCGATGTCCAGGCCCGGAAAGTGTTGTCCATACCTCGCTGTGTCGTCGCTCGCTGGCGACACATATCATAACGGCCGTCGGAGTCCCCCGGTCGTATCTGCTCTCTCGTGGAGGTAACGCCAGTCGCCACAGCCCACCCCCCGAAGCCTAGCTAGATAGGCGCGGGCGCGGGCCGTTGATCGGCTCGACCCCAACGAGGTCCCACCGGAACGGATGGAGCTTCCCCGTTTCCGAAGCCCCAGACGGGCTTCGACAAGGCAGTCCCCTGCCGCGCGATTAACGATTGTCGGTCGGACAGATGCACAGCCACTGCGTGGTGCCGAAAACGGCGCCAGAGGTACTGTGCGCCGACAACCCGGCGGCCCGCCGCGCGCCGAGTGTGCTCGGGCGTCGCGCTCCGGGGACGTCCCGTTCGACCGTTTGGATGTAATGGTGTTTGGCCTGCCGCTGCTGCGCGCGGCCGGGTGACATCCCGTCATTCGCCCACGGGTTTGTCGCCCGGTCCGCCGCGCAGTTCCACAAGTCGCGGGCGGACATCACTCGAGAAGCCGCCGACGTTGGCCAGCAACGTCCGCCGGTCGGAGTCGCTCAGCCCGCGCTCGCCACTGCAGGGGCTTCGTGTGTGGGCGCGGGTTTCTCCACCGGCCCGACCAACGGCGCGGCGTGCCGCCGCCGCGACGCCCGATCCACCACCCACCGGACCGTCGAGTAGAACACCGGCGTGAAGAACAGGCCGAATGCCGTCACGCCGAGCATGCCGCTGAAGACCGCCACGCCGAGTGCCCGCCGCATTTCTGACCCCGCGCCACTGGCCCGCACCAAGGGCAGCACGCCGAGGATGAACGCAAACGACGTCATCAGGATCGGCCGCAGCCGCAGCCGGCATGCCTCGGCGATCGCGTCGAGCCGCGGCGTGCCCGCGTCCTCGAGCTGCTTGGCGAACTCGACGATCAGAATCGCATTCTTGCTCGCCAGGCCGATCAGCACCACGTTACCGATCTGCACGAAGATGTTGTTGTCCATGCCGGCGAGCCAGACGCCGCCGATCGCCGCCGACAGGCACATCGGCACGATCAGGATGATCGCCGTGGGCAGCGACCAGCTTTCGTAGAGTGCTGCCAGGATCATGTAGACGAACAGCACGCCCAGCGGGAACGCGAGGATCGCCCAGATGTTCTTCGACGCCTGTTCCTCCTGCAGCGACAATTCGGTCGGCTCAATCGCGAATGACCTCGGGTCGACTTCGCGGGCGGCAACCTGGCGGATCAGGTCCACCCCCTGGACCGTCGTGACGCCGGGCATCGTGCCGCCGTTGATGTCGGCGGCGTAGTAGAGGTTGTAGCGGTTGACGACCGACGGTCCTGTGACCATTTTCACCGAGAGGACCGACGCGAGCGGCACCATGTTGCCTTCGGCGTTGCGAACTTTCAGCCGGCCGATCGATTCGGCCTTGTCGCGGAACGGGGCGTCGGCCTGGACGGTCACCTGCCAGTTGCGGCCCTCAAAAGTGAAGTCGTTGGCGTAGGCCCCGCCGAGGTACGACTGTAGCGCGTCGAACACGGCCGAGAGCGGTACACCCGCGGATTTCGCCTTAGTCCGATCGACTTCGAGATACAGCTGCGGCTGGCTGACGCGGAAGGTGCTGAAGACGCCGGCGAGCCCCGGCTGCGCCGACCCCGCGCGGGTGATGTTGTCGGCCGCGCCTTGTAGTGCTTCGAGCCCGCGGTTGCCGGCGTCGAGCAGCATCACCTTGAACCCGCCGGTGTTGCCGATCCCCTCGACCGGCGGCGCGCCGAACACGAGCACGAGACCGTCGGTGAGTCCGCCCAGGCGGCCGCGCAGTTTCCCCAGAATGGAAGGGATCGAGCGGTCCGGGTCGTGCTTGCGCTCCTCGAACGGGTCGAGCGTCAGGAACATGGCGGCGGCGTTTGACAGGCTCAGGCCGTTCAGGAACGAGAAGCCGGGAATGTTGATCGTGTGCGAGACGCCGGGCGTTTCCCGGGCGATCGACTCCACCTGCGCCATCAGCGCGGTCGTCCGTTCCATGCTCGCACCGTCGGGGAGTTGGGCGACGATCGCGAGGTAGCCCTTGTCCTGTTCCGGAATGAACCCGCGGGGCACGGTCGCGAATCCGAGCCAGGTCAGATAGATGATCCCGCCATAGGCGAGCAATACGAGCGGACTGAGCCTCACGAGCACGCGGACCGTTCGTCCGTAGACGCGGGTGAAGAGTTCGAACGCCGCATTGAACCCGCGAAAGAATAGGGAAATGATCCAGTTGAGCGGCCACGCCAACAGCCAGCCGAGCACCGCTCCTCCGATCACCACCACAAACTTCAGCAGATCGATCGGCACGCCGAGCACTACCACCTGCCATCGGAAGCGCACGGCCAGGATGGGGCCGGCCAGCAGATGGGCGGCGATGGCGAAGAAGATCGCGTACCCCCAGCGCGGCAGCGGGTCGCGCTTCTCGTGTGTGCGGCCCATGATCTGCACCGCCCGTGACGGCGTCATGGTCATCGCGTTGACGGCGGAGATGACAGTGCTGGCGGCGATTGTCAGCGCGAACTGGCGATAGAACTGCCCGCTCATGCCGGGGATGAAGGCGGTCGGGATGAAGACGCTCGACAGCACCAGGGTGATGGCGATGACCGGGCCGGTGATCTCGCCCATCGCCTTGACGGTCGCTTCGTGCGGGGCCAGCCCGCGGGCGATCCACCGCTCGATGTTCTCCAGCACGACGATCGCGTCATCGACCACGATGCCGATCGCGAGCACCAACCCGAAGAGCGTGAGATTGTTCAACGTGAACCCGAGCGCGGCCATGACCGCGAAGGTGCCGATCAGCGACACCGGCACGTCGATCATCGGCAGGACCGTCCCTTTCCAGTCCTGCAAGAAGACGAGCACGACCAGAAACACGAGCACGAACGCCTCGCCGAGAGTCTCATAGACGGACCGGACGGACTCGTCGATGAACACGGTCGTGTCGTAGACGATGCCGTAATCGACGCCGGGCGGGAAGCGTTTCTTGAGTTCCTCCATCGTCGAGCGTAGCCCGCGTGCGGCTTCGAGGGCGTTGGTTCCGGGCCGTTGAAAGACGGCGACGCCGACGGAGGGACGGCCGTCCAGATAGCTGTTGACGTCATAGTTGCGGGCGCCGCGCTCGACGCGGCCGACGTCGCGCAACCGCGTCACCTGCCCGCCGGCGCCGGTCTTGACGATGACGGCCGCGAACTCCTCCGGGTCGGTCAGCCGGCCGCGGGTCAGCACGGCGTATTGGAAATCCAGCCCGGCCGGCGAGGGCGGTTGGCCGATGCGGCCGGCCGCGACTTGCAAGTTCTGTTCGCGAAGCGCGGCGGTCACGTCGGCCGGCGTCAGGCCGCGGGCGGCGAGCTTGTCCGGATCGAGCCAGATCCGCATCGAGTATTCGCGGGCGCCAAAGACGAGCACGTCGCCGGCGCCGGGGTTGCGGGCCAGTTCGTCCTTGATGTTCAGCGTCGCATAGTTCGACAGGAACAACTGATCTCGCGAGCCGTCCGGCGAGATCATGTTGACGACGAGCAAAAAGCTCGGCGACCGCTTCTTGACCGTGAGCCCCTGCCGGCGGACCTCCTCGGGCAATCGTGGTTCGGCGAGTGCCACGCGGTTCTGCACGAGCACCTGTGCCTGGTCGAGGTCGGTGCCGAGTTCGAAGGTGATCGTCAATGAGAGCGAGCCGTCGTTGCCGGCGGCGGAGGACATGTAGAGCATTCGCTCGACGCCGTTGATCTCGACCTCCAGCGGCGTGGCGACCGTCTCGGCGACGACTTTGGCGCTGGCACCGGGATAAAGCGCCGTCACCTGGATCGTCGGCGGCGCGATCTCCGGATACTGCGCCACTGGCAGCCCGACGAACGCGACCAGGCCGATGACGACGATTACCAGCGACAGGACCGTTGCGAGGACTGGCCGGTCGATGAAGAAGCGTGCGAACATTCCATCCTCTCAACGGTTCGCGACGCTTCGCAGAAGCGTGAGAGTCCGGCACGCTTCTGCGAAGCGTCGCGAACCGAAAAAGTCTTTATTTTCCCGGCGGCAACGGCATCGCCACGGATACGGGCACGACCTTCGCCCCCGGCATCAGCCGCTGGATGTTGGATACGGCGACGCGATCCGTCGGCTTCAAGCCCGCGCGAACGTGACGCAGCCCCGGGGCGATCAGTCGCCCTAGATCGACCGGCCGCTCCTCGACCTTGTCTTGTGCGTTCACGACGTAAAGGAACTTGTCGCCTTGAAGTGTGACGACGGCGCGGTCGGCGACCGCCAGCCCGGTATGCGGCTTCGCGAATGCCACCCGCACGCGCGCGAACATGCCGTCGGCAAATAGGCTCTGCCCGGGGTTGTTGAGGACGGCCCGGAGCGTCTGTGTGCCGGTGCCCGCATCCACACGCTCGGGAATGAAGTCGATGACCCCGGCGTGCGGGTAGCCGGCCTCGTCGAACAGTCCGACGTCGACGGCGATCTTGTCGTCCGCGGCGCCGGCCTGTTTGCGGTCGTGAATCGTCCGCCGGTAACTCAGCGCGTCGCGTTCGGGCGTGTCGAAGTAGACGTAGACGCGATCGACCGAGACGATGTCGGTGAGCACGGTGGCCGTCGACGCCATCGACCCCTGTACGAGGTTGCCGACCGTGACCATTTCCCGGCCCACGCGGCCGTCGATCGGGGCGGTGACCTCGGCGAAGTCGAGGTTGAGTTTCGCCTGATCGACGCCGGCCTGGGCGGCGAGCACGCCGGCCCGCGCCTCGGCGAGGTCGCCGGTGACTTTGTCGAATTCCTCCCGCGTCGCGGCGCCGCTGTTGACGAGCGGTTGCAAGCGGGCGAACTCTTTTGTCAGCCGGCCGACCCGGGCCTCCGCCTGGGCGAGCTGGCCCTTGGCGATGTCGAGCGCGGCCTGATACGGCCGCTTGTCGATGACGAACAGCACTTCGTCTTTTTTGACCAGTTGGCCGGGCCGAAAACGAATCTCCTTCAGATAGCCGTCCACACGGGCCATGACGTTGACCCGCTCGACCGCCCCGACCTTGCCGGTGTATTCTTCCGCATCGACGATCCGCCGTTCGAGCGGGACGGCGACCGGCACCTCGATCGGCGGCAACTCGGCCGCTTGCGGCCCCGGCGGCGGCTGACACCCGGACGCGGCGAACGCCGCGCCGAGTAGGACGATGACGCGAATCCACCGATGTGTTCGATTCACATCATTTCCCCGTTCCGCGGGCGAGAGGATGTCCCCGGCCCGATTAGTTTATATGTAAACCACATGACCGCGGCCAAGGACAAGCCCGATTCATGCGTCCGCGCCAAACCCGACGGGCCGCAGGTCAGGACCTGGGTGCAATTGGTCCGCGCGTATCAGCGGATCGCGCGGCGGCTGGAGCAGGCCCTGGACGAACGCGGACTCTCGTTGTCTCAGTTTGAAGTGTTGGCGCATGTCCATTTCGGCAGCGGGATCACGCAGAGCGAATTGGCCGAGCGACTCCTCGTCACGAAGGGCAACGTCTGCGGGCTCATTGATCGTCTCGAGGCGGCGGGCCTGGTGGTGCGGCGGTCCGACCCGGCCGACCGCCGCGCGAACCGCCTATTCCTCACCCCCGCGGGCGAGGCGTTGCTCGCGGCGACGTTGCCGACTCACCTGGCGATCATCGAAGAGATGCTCGGCGGGCTGAGAGGTTCGGAGCTGAAAGTGCTGCACGACCAGCTGGAACGTGTGGCGGATCGGGCGGAGGCGACGCTGACAGGTTAACGACGCCGCGTCAGTCCTGATCGAGATGTCGCCGCGCCTGCGCGACCAGATCATCCCTCTCCGGGCTTTTCGGGAGTGCCACACTCGCCACTTCGAGGTCGACGACCGCGTCCGGCCAGCGGCCGAGACTCGCCAGCACGTGCCCGCGGGTGTCGCGGTAATGCGCGTTTCCGGGCTCCAGTTGCAGAACCACGTCGATCAACGGCAGCGCCTGCGCCGCGTCCGTCGGCTCGGAATGTGAGCGGATCCAGGCGAGGTTGTTCAAGAGCGGCGCGATCGATCGGTCGATCTGGACGGCCGTGGCGAAATGCCGTCGCGCTTGTTCGTGCTCGCGGCGGGCGAGGTGATCCATGCCGACAATCAGATTGAGGCTGGCGGCCTTCGGGTCCGCGGCGAGTCGGCGGCGGAACTCTTCCCAGGTCGCGGCGTCCTCTGGCTGATGACTCTGGCAGAGAGCCAAGAAACGCCGCAGCGCGTCGGGATTGCCGTGGTCATAGCGAAGCGCTTGCTGCACCAGGACCAGACGAAAGCCGAGTTTGGCGCCCCCTTGCATTCCCCGGGCGGCGGCCCAGCGGTCGTACGTCTGCGATAGCGCGAGTCGGTAGGTTGGGGCCGACGATTCCTTCGAACCGGCGTGGAGAATTTCGATCGCGGCCGGAAACTGGTCGAGCAAGGCCGTCGCTTCCGCCCAGTGCAGGCGGAAGGCGACGTTTTTCGGATCGGCCTCGGCCCTCGACTTGAAAAATCGTTGCGCGACGGCCGCCTCGGCGCGGGCCTCGGAGATCTTACCTTGGGAGGCGTGGAGTCGGGCGAGAACCAGAACCGGCTCGCCGAAGGCGGTCACCCGCCTGAGGTGCGTCTCCGCCTCATCGGGTTGGCCGCGGGCCAAATACAGCTGACCCAACAGCGCGTCCGCCTCCGCCGCCTGAGGTTGAACCTCCAGGCACGAGAGCAAATGACGCTCGGCGAGCTTCAATTGCTCGGACGACAGGTGGCCGCGCCACATCAATTGCCGGGCCTGCCACAGATGAGCCGGCGCGTAACCCGGCCGGTCGGCCGGGGCGATGCTTTGCATCAGCGCGACGGCTCGGTTCGAATTTCCGAGCCGCCCCTCACAATGCGCCAGGCCGTAGACGTGCGCCGGTTCGGCGGGGTTCAACAAGGCCAGCCGCTGAAGACAGAGCTTCGTGCGTTCGACGTCGCCCCGCTCCCACGCGAGCTGCGCCTCGAGTTGGTAGCGTAAGGATCGTCGCCCGGACGAGTCACGTGCCGCGAGCACAGCCACGACCACGACCGTCACGGCGACCGTTAGCGCGGGCAACCCGCGCAGGAGCACGGACCAGCGGCGAGTCACCCACCAGCACATGAACTGGTGGAAAGCGCGTCCGACCTGCAGCCGATAGATCAACCACCGCCCGATCGGTGCCGCCACGGCCGCGCCGGCCTTCGCCGACCGAACTTCGACGCGGCCAAAGATCTCGTTCGGCCAACGGACGAGCGCGTGCGCGACGCCGTCGAGCACAGAAAGCAGGCGACGATTCCAATCGGACAGTCGCGCCCGGCAGTCGAACCAGATTTCACGGATACGTCGCACCGGCTGACCCTTACCTGTCGTTGCCGCTCACCGCTTCCGCAGGCGGTCGCGGGCCTGGAGGAAAAACGCCTCCACCTCGGCCAGGCCGGCCGGCGAGAGGCGCATTGAGGTTTCCACGAAAAGCTGTTCCTGTTCGTACCGGTCCGCCGGGGGCGAGCCGGAAGCCTCCGCTTCGGCGGCGCTCAAGCCGAACCGTTTACGGAGCCGCACCCAACCGCTCGGCGCCCACGCCCGCGGCGCCGGCGGCGACAGGCTCCCGCCGCGGTCGCCGTGGAAGCTGAAAAGGAGGTAGCCGTAACGTTCCACCGGCTTGGTGAATCGCAAGGCGGCGAACGGGTCATCGACGCCGGTCGTCGTCGGGGCGTGCCGGACCTGGTAGTCCTCCATCGTCCAGCCCAGCGACTGGTAGCAGCGCTCTAAAACGTGCCAGCCCGAGTACGAGGCATCGATCGCGACGGTCGTGGTGCCGGCCGGTGCGTCGTACGTCCAGATCGACGAGTAGCGACCCTCGGTTTTGCCGGCGTGTTCCTCCGATTTGAAGTCACGAAGCCGCCATGCGCCGACCACGGCCGGCAGCGATTCGGCGGTCAGCGGCCTCGCCGCGGAGGCCGTCACATTTGGCAGCGCGTCGTCCGGCACGACGATCGCCGCCTGCACAAGACCGAGCAAACCGAACGCGATGGCTACCGGGATGGTCGGTAACCGCGCGTCGATCCAGGCGGCCCGGCGTGCGAGCCGGCCGCTCGCGGCGCCCGCGGACTCGGTCGTCGTAGGCGCGGTTGTCGCGCGCCGTGACGCGGCGGGATGCCAGAAGAACCACAGGAAGTTATCCCAGCTGCCGAGCAGGGCGAGACTGACGACGAATGCGACCATCCCCACCGCTTCGTGCCGCCAGCCGTCTTCGACGTTGATGCCACACGCCACTGTCAGATAGGCCGACGCCACCACGCGGCCGATGTTCGCGAGCATGCTCGCAATCACGGCGGCGAGCAGCAGCAGCACGGCCGGGACGAACGGCCGGCGAGCCCACAGCACGTACAGGCAACCGCAGGTGAATAGCGAATACAGCGATTGGATACCGCTGCACGCCTCCTCGACGAGGATCTGCCGGCCCTCGACGGCCAGGACGTTTCCGGTCGGCATGTGCCAGACGTCCAGCAGATCGAGCACGCGGCTGCTGGCGTGGGTCACGAGCGGCTGAAGTTCCGAGATGAGCTTGGAATCCAGTCCCAAAGGCAGCGGGAGCAGCAGCCACAGAACCGCCCACACCGGCAACATCTGCCGTACCAAGGCGCCGCCGCCGAGGCAGTAGCCGACCGCCGGTAAGAGCGCGACTGCCGCGAGCATGCCCAGCCAGGGCGACCAGCCGAGCACCGCGATCGCCAGAATGCCCCAGGCCCCGCTCAGGAGCGCGCAGCGGACGCGCCGGCCGCCGGGCTGAAGGTGTTCTTCCCCGGGCCAACGTCGCCATGCGAGCCAGGCGGCGCCGAGGGGCACGACGGGGAAGTGCTGGTAGTGCGGACGCGGCCAGAGAAACCGGGCGTGAGCCGCCAACAGTGGCCCGAAGGCCAGGGCGAGAGACGCCGACAGAACCGCCAGGCGAACCGGGGCCGAAGTGAGGCTGGGCGAACGACTCATGGTCAAGGTGTTACTGGGGCGGCGCGTCCGCGCCGACGGCCGACGAGCCAGGATAGTCCGACGCCCGTGCCGACCAATATCAGGGCACTCGGTTCGGGCGAGGCCGTTATCCCGGTAATCGTGATCGTGCCGATGCCGCTGGTGAAGGGCTGGAAACCGCCGACAGTGTCGGCGAAACCGGTTTGCCCCGAATTCCCGGGAGCCGACGTGGGAACCAGGCTGACGGTAAACGTATCCCCGGAAGCCGGCGGCAACCCGGTGACTGCCGTGATCGGAATCATGCCCATCAGCTTCGGCGTCGCGCCGACCATCACGTCCAACAAGGCTAGATCACCGCCGGCGAAGCGGTCATTCTGGGCGCTCGACGTTTGCGCCGAGCCCAACGGCAATCCGAAAAACTGGTTCAAGCTGTTGCCACCGGTGAATACGTAATTGGGATCGTTGTAGGTCGGGTCGGATCCCGGCGCTGGCGAGTTCTGGAACTCCAGTCGCGTCGAGCCGCTCGGCGTCAGCGCGAGCTCGAAGCTGGTTTGGTTCAGCGGC
>DATJGQ010000253.1:0-5559 GCA_035494815.1 Gemmataceae bacterium | reverse complement strand
TACCCCCTCGACCCTCGCTTCATTTTCCTCCAGCGGCTTTCTTGAGCGCCGCCAACACATTCTCTGCATCGGCTTCGCCGACCGCATTCGGCGCGAACGTCGCCGCGACCTTACCGCCATGCGCGACGACGGTCGTCAGCCGGTCGGTCTCCGAGACGTTCCATCCCGGCGGCCCGCCCTTTTCGGTGCCGACGGCGAGCGTGACCGTAGGGCCGAACCGCACCGACTGCTGCAATACTTGCAGGTAGTTCTTGGATTCTTCCGGCTGATTAGTCAGCCATATGACGATCAGTTCCGGAGTGCCGGGCGCTTTGGCCATCCCGATCTCCAGGACCTTCAAGTACCGCGCGGCCGGGCGGTTCCAATGCCCGTCCGTGACGAACACATAAACGGTGTCAGCGTCTTTCCGCTCCGCGGCCGCGTCCACCTGCTTGCCGGCCCACGGCCCGACCACCGCGGCGATCTTGAGCGCCGCGACTTTGTCGCCCACCTTCGGCCCGGGCAGGACGTCCGCGCCGACCAACGCCGTCAGCGCCAGCGCGAAGTTCACGAGATTCATGGTGTCACCGTGTTTCAAGTTCAGGTCCGAGCGGCGGGTATTCGTCGATCGCTAAACCCAACGACGGGATCGCCCTCAGACGCCGCCAGCCGCGGGTCACGCGGGCTTCCTCGGTCGCGACAAAATCTACGTCGAAGTTCGACTTGGCGAATGGGCCGTCGCACACGATGGAAGGAAACTCAGGATCGACGATGTACTGGGCCAAAGCCGGGTTACAGCGGACGTGCCGCTCGCGAAGCTGATGCAGCCGGTACATCGGCACTTCGCCAAGGATGTACCGTAGGTATAGGTCCGAGTCGGTAATCTCCTCGACGTCGCGGCCGCACACTTCGCACAGATAACCCTGCTCGCATCGCGCCATCGGAAACTCTCGCCAATCGTCGCGTCGACTTCGTTCTATCCCGATCGCAGCGGCGGGCGACCTCCACGTCAAGCGGAAAGAGTGTTGGCGTAGAACAGGCCCCGGGCTTAACGTACCATGAACAAGGGGTTTTTCGCGACCCCCGCACTCCTTCGGCCCGTTACTCGCGGGCGGCCGTAGCCGTCATTCGGAGTTGGTCCGTGTCGATCCCCCTCGTCGCCATCGTCGGCCGCCCGAACGTCGGGAAGTCGTCGATCTTCAACTGGCTCGCCGGGCGGCGGATCAGCATCGTCGACCCGACGGCCGGCGTCACCCGCGACCGCGTGTCGACGCTGCTAGAGGCGGACGACCGCTTTTTCGAACTGACCGACACCGGCGGCATCGGCGTAGAAGACTCCGACAATCTGACGGCGCTCGTCGAAAAGCAGATCGACCTGGCGATCGAGCAAGCGCACGTTATCGTTTTCGTCGTCGACGTGCGGTGCGGTCTGACGCCGCTCGACGAGGAGGTTGGCCGCCGCCTGCGGTTCGTCACCAAACCCGTCATTCTCGTCGGCAACAAGGCCGACACGCCCCCGGTGGAGGAATTGGCGACCGACTTCTACAAACTCGGCCGCGGCAAAGTTCTGTGCGTCAGTGCCGAGCAGAAGCGCGGCAAAAAAGAGTTGCTCGACGCGATCATCGAAAAGTTGCCGACGGACGTCGACGAAACCAAGCCCGCCGACGCCGTGCTCAAGCTCGCCATCGTCGGCCGGCGGAATACCGGCAAGAGCACTTTCATCAACTGCCTGGCCCAGGCCGACCGCATGATCGTCAGCGAGGTCGCCGGCACCACTCGCGACAGCGTCGACGTCCGATTCGAACGTGACGGGAAGGTCTTTCTGGCGATCGACACGGCCGGCGTCCGCAAAAAGAAGAGCATCAGTTCTGACATCGAGTTTTATAGCATGGCCCGGGCCGAACGGTCGGTCCGCCGGGCCGACGTCGTGCTGCTGTTCTTCGACCCGCGGCTGCGGGTCAGCAAGGTCGATAAGACGCTCGCCGAATACGTCCTCGACCAGGCCAAGCCGGCGATCTTCGTCGTGAATAAGTGGGACCTGATCAAGTCCACGATGCCGACGGAGCGGATCGGCAACTACCTGCGGGCGGTCTTCCCGATGTTGGATTATGTCCCGATCGCGTTCGTGACGGCCAAGCGCGGCAAGAACGCTCAGCGGCTGCTGAACCTGGCCCAGCAGATGCACAAGCAGGCGAGTACGCGGATCGGCACCGGCGAACTGAACCAGATCGTCCGCGCCGCGCTCGAAGAACAACCGCCGCCGATGCGCCAGAACCGCCGGCCGAAAGTCTACTTCGCCACCCAGGCGGCGACGAACCCGCCGACGATCGTGCTGTTCACGAACGGCCCGCAACTCTTCGACAACACCTATCAACGGTACCTGGTCAAATACTTCCGCGACCATCTGCCGTTCTCGGACGTGCCGATCAAGCTTTTCTTGCGGGCGAAGAAGCGCGAAGCGATTCCGAACCTCAAAGAGCCGGCCGAGCCCGAATCGCGGAAGCGCAAGTCGAAGCCGCCGAAACCGGACCTGTCGGGGCTGCGGTTCAAGAGTTCGGTCAGTGAGGAAGAGATCGAGCGCGAGGCGAAGCAGTACGAGTCAGAACTGTGGCGTGACTTGTAACGGCGAGCGGGGTCGCGTGAGCGCCCCGAGGATTCCCGAGCGTCTGGACGCTTGGAAGTCCTCGGGGCGCTCACGCGACCCCGCTCGCCGGGTTATGACAGTTTCGGTAACGTACCGCCATGTCCGAAACTGCAACGCTCGTCCTCGGCGTCGTGGTCGTCGCCGCCGCGATCGTCCTCGTCGCCCGCCAGTATGACGTCCGATTGATCCTTGTGCTCGCGGCCCTCGCCCTCGGCGGATTGGCCGGCGACGTGACGCCGATCGTTCGCACGTTTCTTCAAACGCTCAGTAACGAACAGTTCGTCCTGCCGATCTGCACGGCGATGGGGTTCGCGCAAGTCCTACGCCATTCCGGTTGCGATCAGCATCTGGTGCATTTGCTGGTCCGCCCGATCCGAACTGTGCGTCCGCTGTTGATCCCCGGGGCGGTCGTGATCGGTTTCGTCGTCAACGCGTCGGTGATCAGCCAGGCGAGTACGGCGGTGGCGGTCGGGACGGTGCTCGTGCCGTTGCTGCGAAGCGCCCGGCTGACGGCAACGACGATCGGTGCGGCACTGCTGCTCGGCTCGTCGCTCGGCGGTGAGCTGGTCAATCCCGGCGCGCCGGAACTCAACACGATCGCACGGGCGACCAAGACCGACCCGACGGTCGTCGTCCCGCACGTCGTGCCGCTGCTGCTCGTCCAACTTGCCGTCGCCACCACCATCTTCTGGCTCCTCTCCTCCCGGGCCGAACGCCGGGCCCCCGACGACGAGCGCGTCGAAGAAACGTTCGACGAGAGTGAATTCCGCATTAACCCGTTCAAGGCGGTGGTGCCGGTCGTCCCGCTCGTGTTGCTGATGGTCGTCGGCCCGCCGTTTGAGCTGCTAACGATCCCGCGGCACTGGCTGGTCGTGGAGGGACAGGGCGGTTCGTTCGGCACACGCCTCATTGGGGCGAGCATGCTTTTCGGAACGGCGCTCGCCGCGCTCGCGTCGCCGCCGAAAGCGCCCGATGCGGCGAAGGTATTCTTCGAGGGCGCGGGACTCGCGCTCACGCGGATCGTCTCCGTGATCGTCAGTGCCCAATGCTTCGGCAAAGGGATCGAGCAACTGCACCTCGACGACCCGATCCGCGAACTGATTCTCGTGCGACCGGATTTGGTGTGGTCGTTGTCCGCGGGTGTGACGCTCGCGTTCGCCGCCTTGTGCGGCTCGGGCATGGCTGCGACGCAGAGCCTTTATGGTTTCTACATTAATTCGGAAATGAGCCTGGGATTGATGCTCCGCGTCGGGGCGGTGACGTCGATCGCCGCGGCCGCGGGGCGGACGATGACGCCGGTCGCTGCGGTCGTTCTGACGAGTGCGGAGTTGACCGACAGCAAACCACTGGCGATCGCCCGCCGCGTGGCCGTCCCGCTGCTCGTCGCGACAACCGTTACGGTACTTGTCGCGTGGTACCGCGGGGGGTGACTCACGGCTCATCCGCGGGGGCGGTCGCGGGCGCCGGCGCGGCATCCAGCTCCGCGGTATCCAGGCGGCCCTCGCGCTGCAACCGCCGGAAGTCCTCCAGCGTCTGTCGAATGCCGTCAGCAAGCGGCGTCACGTGGATCGGGCCCAGGTCCCGCTGCAGGGCGGTGTCGCTCAGGTCATACGCGATTCCCAGCTGTCGTTCGCCGAACGCGATAAGGTCGCGCGCTTCCGGAGCGACCTCACAGAGCGTACGGTGAAACGTCGCCAGGTCCACGACCGCGCCGCGCAAGTTGTAGGACTTCGCCCCCCGGTACGGGACTTCGAGGGCCTGGACGAATACTTTCGCCACGTCGTCGGCGAACTGCAGGTCCTGCTTTCCGCCGTAGCTGATCGCGTACGGCCGGCCGAGCGCGACCGACTTGATCGCCTTGGTCGGTTCACTGGTCATGCCGAAGTCACGGCCGACGCCGTATACCGTCCACGGCCGCAGACCGATGCTCGAAAGGCCGAAGTCCTGATAATAGATGCGGGCATTTCCCTCGTTACAGCACTTGAAAACGCCGTAGTGTGTGCTCGGGGCGAGAAGCACGTCATCGGATAAAGGTAGTCGGTCACCCGCGTAGAAATCGGGTGGCCCGAACACTGCCGCAGAACTGGCATAGACCAGCCGCTGTACCTGCGGCCGCGCGAGCCGAACGGCTTCGAAGATCGCCAGCGTGCCGAGGACGTTCACCTTCGCGCCGTGGAGCGGTTCCGCCCGGCAAATCGGCACCTGCAACCCGGCCAGATGCAAGACGTGCGTGATCGCGTACCTGTCGATCGCCCGGCGTACCGCGGCCAGGTCGGTGACGTCCCCCTGGATGAAATCGACTTTCCGCACTAGTTCATCGGACACTAACAACCGCAATCGCCGCGTGTCTTCGCGGAGGTCGTAGATCCACACCGACTCGCCGTGGTGAAGGAGGTGCTTGAGGATCCAGCTGCCGATGCAGCCGTAACCGCCGGTCAGGAGCACACGCATGGGCGGGCCTCGGTCGGGATCAGTCGACGGCGGGTGTTATAGGCCGTTGGGGCGGGACGCGACAGGAGGTATGATGGCCGAATGCAGATTCGCCTGCGATTCTACTCACCGCCCTCGACGTGCGCGTACCTGCCGGATCGCCTGGCGCGGTTCGATAACGAACTCGTCGCCGAGATGACGGCGGCCGAGTACTTCGAGCGGATGCGGCAGGGGTGGCGGCGGTTCGGGCACGTTCTTTTTCGGCCGCGCTGCAGCGGTTGCCGGGCGTGCCAATCGCTGCGGGTCGACGTCGCCCGATTTCGCCCGAGTCGCAGCCAACGGCGCAACCGCAAGCTGAATGAGAATGCAGTTCACCTGACCGTCCGCCGGCCGGAAGTGACGGCCGAAAAGCTTGAACTCTACGATCGCTACCACGCGTTCCAGGCCGAGTATAAAGACTGGCCCGCTCATCCGCCGAAGGACGCCGCCGAGTATTACTCCTCATT
>DATJGQ010000252.1:0-4059 GCA_035494815.1 Gemmataceae bacterium | reverse complement strand
GGATCGTTCCAACAGCCGGAGCCACGCCGGCACAAGCTGGACCACCTGCGCCCGGCTCAGCACTTCCACCGACACAACCCAGTCGCACTTTTGCCCCACTGCCAGCCACCGGTCTCCAGTCCATTCCGGCAGCAAGATGTCTTCCGCACCGAGTCGCAGCGCCAGGACGCCGGCGGCGTAACGGAGGCGCTCGTCGGCGGACGAGTCGTTCAGCTTTTCGGCGGCGAGCCGCGACGCCGACCGCCGCCGGCGATCGCTTCCCCCGACGGCGGCCTGGACGGCCAAGTCGCTGGACGATGCGAACCGCTCCGCCAGGTCCGGGTCGGACAGAGCCTGGGCCAGGAAATCGATCCGGACTTCGTCGCTCAACCGCGACAGCTCGAAGAACGCCCACCGCTCGGCGGGGGCCTGCTCGCGCATCGCGGTTCGCGTCCCGACAGTCTGGAGCAGGCTGAGTACGAAATCCCGCCGAGCCGCTCGGGCGGCGATCGACTGCTCCTCCGCATCCTTGCGGGCCGCAACGGCTGCGACCGCCTCGCGGCGGGCCTGGGCGGCAAAAACCCAGGAGACGGCCGTTCCGCCCACCAGGGCAACCGCCATGGCCGCCGCGAGCCCCGCCACCGCCGGGTTCCGCCGGCACCACAGCCAGAACCGCTCCGCCGCCGTCACCCGCCGGGCCACGATCGGCTCGCCCCGCAGCCACCGCGACAGGTCGTCCGCGAGCGCCCCGGCCGTCAGGTATCGCTTGCCCGGCTCCCGCTCCAGGCACTTGAGCACTACCGTTTCCAGGTCCCGCGGCAGCTGCGGCATCAAGAACGTCGGCCGCGGCGTGACCGAATGGTGCAGCGACCGCAGTCGTTCCAGAATCGTCCCGCCTGGGAACGCCGGCGTGCCGGTAAGCCGCTCGAACAGCACTGCTCCCAGCGAGAACACGTCGGCCGTGACCGTCAGCCCCTTCTTGCCAAGCGCCTGCTCGGGGGCTACGTACCCGGCCGTGCCGAGCATCTGCCCGCTCTCGGTCAGCGACAGCTCCGCGTCGATTCGCTTTGCGAGACCGAAGTCGGTCACGTACGGTTTGCCGTCCGAGTCGGTCAGGATGTTGGACGGCTTGATGTCGCGGTGCAGGATCCCCTGGCGGTGGGCGAAGTCCACGGCCCGGGCCACGGCCTTGAGCCGCTCAACTTCTGCCCGGATCGAGCCGCGGGGCAGCTTGGCCAGTGACGGACCGTCGATGAACTTCATCGCCAGGTATTGCTGGCCGTCGTGCTCGCCGATTTCGTAAAGGGGGACGATGTTTGGGTGGTCCAGTCCGGCGGCGGCCTCGGCCTCGATGCGGAAGCGGGCCAGGTCGATCGGCTTGGCCAGCCGGCCGGACCGCACCAGCTTCAGGGCGACGATCCGGCCGAGTGTCTCCTGCCGGGCCTTGTAGACCAGCCCCATGCCGCCCTCGGCGATCTCCTCCAGTAGCTCGTAGTCGCCGAAGTAGCGGACCTTGGGCCGCTCCGCCGTCGACCGGTGGTTAGCGAGCTTTAGTGCCTCGGCCCGGTTATCGAGGCGGTCGTAGTCGGCGAAGAAGGCGCGGAGCCCCTCGGCATATTCGGGGTGGGCGTCGAGCAGGGCTTGGCGGCTGGGCACCCGGCCGGCCTCGGCGGCTTGCAGGTAGTCGGCAATGATTTGGTCGAGCGGGTCGCCGGCCGCGGTCGAATCGCTCATGGCAAAGCCCCGAGAATTGAAGCACTGAATCACAGTGAGCGCAAGGAAAAGGCCACAGAGAAGACTGAAAGTACTGTTACCCGTTCCCGTCTTCTCTGTGTCCTCTTTGGTTCCGTGATTGATCCTCTTTTTCCATTTGCTCCCGCAAGGCTCCCAGTCCGCGTCGCAGCAGGCCAACAACGGCCGGGATGGTGCGACCGGTCGCCGCCGCAATTTCGGCAAGCGTCTTGCCTTGCAGGTGCTTGAGCACGACCACCTCCCGCTGGGCGTCGGGCAGCTCCGTCAGCGCGTCGGCCAGCCGCAGCAGGTCCTCGTTGCGCTCGGCCCGTTCGCTGGGGGAGCTTTGGTCGGCGGCGATCCAGTCGGCCAGGCCCGACGCCGACTTATCCAGTTCGGCCGACAGCGACCGCTCCAGATCGACCGCCCGCTTGTCGGCGTTGTAGTGGCGGACGGTGTCGGCGAGCGTGCGGGCGAGAATCCGTCGTAGCCAGGCGGCTACCACGGCCGGGTCGCGGTCGCGGAGCTGGCCCACGCTCGGATACGCCCGCAACAGCGTCTGCTGCACGAGGTCGGCTGGGTCGAGCTTGCCGCGGAGCCGTCCGTCGAGGTGGAGCTTCGCCAGGACCAAGAGGTAATGGCGGAACGGCTCCAGGGACTCGGCGGCGGCACGCGACATACGCCTATGGTTATAGACGCGATCCGGGCGGCAATTGACCGCGCCGGCTAAAAAGGCGGCCGACCATTCCCCCATCGACGCCTACCCGTACCGAGAGGCTGGTCGCGACCTCCTATCACTCCCGAGAGGCCGCGCGTTAAAACGTCGGCCACTTGGGTTGACGACTGTACCCGAGCGATCGCTCCCCGCGCGGTAAAATGCCCGCGTGGCACCCGATCTCGTCACCGCCGTCCCCGACGCCTGGCGACTCCGCGACCCGGACCGCGCCCGCCGCAACCTCGCGGCGCTCGCCGAACATCTCGGCCCGGACGACCTCCGCACACTGCTCGCCCTGCTCGGCCGGTTGCTGCCGCGAAACCCGGACCCGGACATGGCGCTTAATAACCTGGAGCGCGTGCTCGCTAGTCCGGCGGGGCGCGAACACCTGCCCCATCTGACCGACGGCCGCAGCCGCACGCTCGATACGCTGCTCGGCCTTCTCGGCACCAGTCAGTTCCTCGCCGATGTGCTGGCCAACGACCCCGCGGCGCTCGACGCCCTCCGCGGGCCCTGGCGGCGCACGCCGACGTTCGCGGAGCTTCACGCTCAGCTGGCCACCGAGGTCGCCGCCGCGGCGGACGACACAGGCGTGCTCCGCGCTTTCCGCCGGTTTCGCCAGCGGCAGACGGTCCGCATCGGCGCCAACGACATCGTCCGCGATCGGCCGCTCGACGACATCGCCCGGGACCTGAGTCGGGTCGCCGAAGTCGCCATCGAGGTCGCACTGGCGACCGCACTGCATCGGCTATCCGACCGCTTCGGCGTGCCGACGTCCGGCGACCACACGCCGGCCCGCGTCGTCGTCCTCGCGTTCGGTAAGCTCGGCGGGGAGGAGTTGAACTACTCCAGCGACATCGACCTGATGTTCGTCTACGACCACGACGGGGCGACGAACGGCCGCCGGAGTGTTTCCAACGACGAGTTCTACACACGCGCCGTCGGAGAAGTCGTCCGACTACTTTCCGCGCGCACGGCCCACGGGCAGGCGTACCGCGTCGATCTGCGGTTGCGCCCCGAGGGCCAGCGCGGCCCGATCGCCCGCACGCTCGGCAGCACCCTGTCCTATTACGACGCGATGGGCCGGACGTGGGAACGGCAGGCCTTGATTAAGGCCCGGCCGGTCGCCGGAGATTTCAATCTCGGCACCGAGTTCGTGCAGGCGGTCGAGCCGTTCGTCTATCGCAAGTACTTCAGCTTCAGCGAGATCAACGAGATCAAGGCGATGAAGCGGAAGCTCGAGCGGAAGGCCGCGGCCGCGGGCGTGGACGAGAGCGAGGTGAAGACCGGCCGCGGCGGCATCCGCGACATCGAGTTCACCGTGCAGTTCCTGCAACTGCTCAACGGCGGCGACTCGCCGGAGGTCCGCCAGCGGAACACGCTCGCCGCCGTCCAGGCTCTGACCGCCGCCGGCTGCCTGACCGATCAGGAGGCGGCGATCCTCGACGACACTTATCGCTTCCTCCGCAAGACCGAGCACCGGCTGCAACTCCTCTTCGACCTGCAGACGCACCGGCTGCCCGACGGCACGGACGCGCTGCGGCAACTGGCACGGCGGATGGGGTATGCGGATCGTGGATCGTGGACCATGGATCGTGAATCGTCTTTCGATCCACGATCCACGATCCACGATC
>DATJGQ010000251.1:0-3807 GCA_035494815.1 Gemmataceae bacterium | reverse complement strand
AACCGTCTCGCAGATCTGATGGCAGGCCTGCCCGCAGTGCTTCTCGCAGTGCGTTTCGCAGACCGGCCGGCAGACCGTGACGTGGCACTCCTTGTAGCACGTCTCGCAGTGGGGCCGGCAGACGGTGTAGTGGCATTCCTTCCACACGGTCTCGCACTGCGGCTTCATGCAGCACTCGGTGACCGTCTTGTTGCAGGTCTCAACAACCCGCTTGCAGACGGTGACCGGGCACGCCTTCATGACGGTCTGGTAGCACGGCTTCTGGACCTGGCACTCGACCTGCTTGTAGTGAGTTTCACGGCAGGTCTTGTAGCAGGTCTTCTGTTCGGTCCGGTAGCACGTCTTGCACACCGGCTTCATGACCGTCTCGCGGACGGTCTGGTAGCAGGTGTGGAACCGCTTCTCGAGCACGGTGTCGTACACCAACTGGTACCGGGTGCGACACTGCTGCTGGACCGAGGAGAAGCAGCTTTGGGCGTCGCAACAGGAATCGGGACAGTTGGCGTACTTGGTGGCGCCGAGAAGCGCGGCGGACGCCGGGTTGGCGGCCCAGAAAAGGCCTACCACGGCGGCCACCAGCGGCGCACCCAAGCGCTTACTCATGACTCACGCCTCCTCAACTGGCCCGCGGGGGCCAAAGCGGGACGATTCTCGGTGGGCGGGGCCGGGGGGCAGTTTCGACCCAGGGTGAACATGACGGGCACCCGCCGGCCACGCGCCGGGGATCCCTCGCGCCGCGAATCGGTCCCGACGGACTGTGGGGGTATCAACTCTCTGTCGCCCGTCTGTCCGTCTCTATCGGCCGGGTCTTCGCGGCCGCCTGACGCGGAAACCGTTCCGGCAAGGGGTTCGGGCGGTTCCGGCGTTCGGTGGTGCGGGGCGTAAGCGGGGTGAAGGATGTGCGGGAGGAGAGGGGGACCGATCCGGGCGGCAAATTCCCGCCGGAGTCTACCGATTGTGCGGCCGGCGCCGGCGTGGCTTCGCGGCGACCTTGTCCAGCACGTTTCGCCAGTAGTCCGGGACGGCGTCGAACGCGGCGTTGTAGGTCGCTTCCAGAGGCGCTTCGACGTACTCCTCGAGCGTCAGAAACACCGGCAAATCCGGCAGTTTTTCGCCGACCGCCACAGGTTCGACGAACGCCTCGCCGCCGAGGCCGCCGATGTAGGCGGCACAGGTCAACGGCTTGTCGGAATCGAAGCGAAACGTGTCGCCGTCGTCGTCGCCCCAGACTTCCCAATGAATGCCTTGCGGGTCGCGCGGCGTCGGGGGGAACAGGTCGACGAGCGACAGGTGGACGCCGGCGGCGAGCAGGTCCTGGCCCTTGCGCACGAAGGCTGTCATAGCGCTCCGGCTTGCCTTATTCCCCGGCGAGACGATCTCCAGTACCGCCACGACGCGGTGGTCGCTAACGTGTCGGATGGTGACCGACTTCTTCTTACTGGCGTACCATTTGGGCACGTCTTTGATGTGGTACTTGGTTCTCGGCGGTGCGGTCTTCATGGCCGTCCCGCCGCCCGGGCGGTCTGTTACACAAACGTGAGGCAAAGATGGGCCGTTGGCCGGCAGTTGGAGTGTGAGTACGTCCGGTCCCAGACCACCGGCGACTTGCTCGGCCAAGGCATAGTAATTCGTTCCGGCCAGCGCACGGTTCAGCGCATGCTTGACCTGAGCGACCCACTCATGGTGGAAATCGTGGAAGATACCGGCATCAACGCGGATCCAGTCGTGGACGGGCATGGGCATCCCCTTTGGGTGATCGTACCACGACGGTCCCGCCCGGTCACTGTTTAGTATCGATCGCCTTGTTAAGGTCGGACACCGGCCGCGGTTCAACTTGCATGAGGCGCTCGGTGTTGCGATTGTTTTGCTTCTGCGCCGGCGTCGTCGCGCTCGGATTCCTTTTGTGCTTTCCGTTCTTTAGCTTCCTGCCATTGATCTGGAGTGCCGGCCTCGTTTCGGCATTCCTGCTTTATTTCGTCGCGTGCCTCGCTAGGCGGCGAGATGCGACGCCAGTGCGGTATTGCAAAATCGGCTTGGTCTACACGGTTGCGTTTGTAGCGGTAACAAGTGTTTGTATGGGAGTTAAGCGAGTCGAGCGGCATGCATGCGTCTGGAAGGAGGATGAGGGCGTTGTCGAGGTCGACTTGAGCCCGGTCGGTGGCTTCGGTACTGCACGCGTTTCGTCCAGCAGGTTGGCCGAGCATCTGAGAAAAGATCACCCCAAGTTGGTTTCTGTAGTGGTGCTCGTCGTCAGAGATTTCGGGTATGTCCGGGCGCGCGGACCTATTGAAGTGGTGGACGGCATCCGCGTTCATGAACTTGACTGATGAGCGGAATCAGTCGTTCGGGAGCACTGCCGGGGCAAAAAAAGACCGCCGGGATAAACCCGGCGGCTCGCAAAACAGATCGCGGACGAAACGTTAGGCAAACAACCCCGTCACCGGCTCCGCCTGCACCAATTCCCGCGGCTGCTTGAGGTGGTTCTCCACCATCGTGTGCGGGTCGATGCCGACGGAGTGGTAGATCGTCGCCAGGATTTCGATCGGGTGCACCGGGTCCTTGCGCGGGGCGCTTCCGGTCTTGTCGGACTCGCCGTGGACGTAGCCGCGCTTGATGCCGGCGCCGGCGACGACCGACGTGTAGCAGTACGGCCAGTGGTCGCGGCCGTCGGGGCTGTTGCCGTTGCCACTTGTGCTCACGCCCTTCTGCGGGCTGCGGCCGAACTCGCCGATGCAGACCACCAACGTCTCGCTCAACAGGCCGCGATCGTCCAGGTCGGCGATGAGACCGGAGAGGCCGCCGTCGAACATCGGGCCGGACTGCGTCTTCATCCGCGTCGTCAGGCCGACGTGGTGGTCCCACGAGTGGTTGTCCGAGTTGGCCACCTTCGGCCAGACGACCTCGACGACGCGCGTGCCGGCCTCGACCAGTCGGCGGGCCAGCAGCAGCGACATGCCGAAGGTGTTCTTGCCGTAGAGTTCCTTGGTCTTGGCCGACTCGCGGCTCAGGTCGAACGCGTCGCGGGCGCGGCCGGAGATGACCAGGTTCAGCGCCCGCTCGTAGTAGGTGTTCAGGTTGTAGTCGGCGACCGCCTTGTCGATGTCGGGCATGCCGGCGTTGATCAGGTCGCGCAGGTGGGCTCGGCGTTCCAGCCGCGAGCCGAAGACCTCCGGGCGGAGCTTGAGGTCGTCGATGCGGATGCGGTCCATCTTGGTCATGTCCATGTCGTCACCCTCGGGGAAGAGGGTGTACGGGTCGTAGGCCCGGCCGAGGAAGCCGGCCGTGCCGCCCTTGCCGACGACGTTGGACTCCTGCAACGGCCGCGGCAGCATGACGAACGGCAGCATCGGCACGTCCGGCGGCTTGATGCGGACGATCTGCGAGCCGAAGTTCGGGAAGTCCTGCGCGTTGGGCGGCTCGAGCTGGCCGGAGGGGCTGACCTTGTCGGTCGTGTAGCCGGTCATCATCTGGTAGATGGCGGCTGTGTGGTTGAACAGACCGTTCGGCGTATAGCTCATCGAGCGGATCATGGTGAACTTGTCGTTCACCTGGGCGAGCTTTGGCAGGTTCTCGGAGAACTTAATGCCGGGGAGCTTCGTGCTGATCGCGGAGAACGCGCTCTTCACGTTGTCGGGGACGTTTTCCTTCGGATCCCACAGGTCGATGTGACTGGGGCCGCCCTGGAGGTAGACCATGATGATGCTCTTGGCCCGGCCCCAGCCCGGCCGCGGGGCGATCCCGGTCCGCTCGGCGGCGGAGGCGGCCTGGAGCTGGAGCATCGAGCCGAGCGTCATCCCGAGCAGGCTC
>DATJGQ010000250.1:0-2668 GCA_035494815.1 Gemmataceae bacterium | reverse complement strand
GCTGAGGAGATACAAGGATTATCGCCCCACTGTCGTCGGCTGGCAATGATACTATGTAGCCGTGAATCGGGGAACGGATGGTGTGTTTTCGGGCGTCCGATGGGAATCGTTGGCACTGTCCGATGGAGACCTTCATGAATCGCACCTTCCTGAGCGTCGCAATTGTGTTGGCGTTGGCCGGCGGCCTGGCTGCGGCGGCTTGGGCGGCGGACCCGCCGACTACCTCGTCTGACGCGATGCGGAAAAAGATCGACCAGAAAGCGGCCAGAATCGTTGAATCGCTCAAGCTCACCGACGCGGACAAGGCCGCGAAGGCCAAGGCGATCGCGAGCGACTGGCTCGCCGCCATGATGACCTGGCACAAGGAGCACGATGCGAAGCTCAACCGGCTGTGGGCCGAATGGAATCAGGCGCGGTCGGTCGTGCCGAAGGATGAGTTTCCCGGCGAGGTCATCGCCCATCAGATCGACACGCTCTATGCGTCGCTCAAGCCCGCCTACGAGGATTACATGAAGCGGCTGTCGGCGGAGCTGACGGCGGGGCAGGTCGACGCGATCAAGGAAAGCTGGAGCCGCAACCCGGGCATGACGCGCACTTACAACGCGTACCTGGAGATCGTGCCGGACCTGACGGCGAAGGACAAAGAGGTGATCAAGGCCCGGCTGCTCATGGCCCGCGAAGCGGCGATGCTGACCGACGCGGACAAGGAAATCGTTGCGATCTACAAGCGGCACAAGGTGAAGGTCGAGCAATACGTCGGCACGCTGGAATGGGCCAAGCTCCACAAAGCATTCGCCGAGCGCGGCAAGTCGCAGGCGGACAAAAAGAAGTAGGTTCGTGCTCCGGGTCCGCCGCACTAGCTGGACTTCCGATAACCGTCGAGGATAATGACTGTCGGCTCGTTGATTCGCACACTCCGATCTCCCAGCCCCCAGTCGTCATCCCTTCGTGTTGGAGGTTCGTATGATCCGCTCCTCTCCCGGTACGGCCCGTCACGCGCGCCCGGGGTTCACGCTGATCGAGCTGCTCGTCGTCATCGCGATCATCGCCGTGCTCATCGGCCTGCTCCTGCCGGCGGTGCAGAAGGTCCGCGAGGCCGCCGCCCGCGCCAAGTGCAGCAACAACCTCAAGCAGTGGGGCCTGGGGATGCACAACTACCACGGCGTCTATGGCTCCCTGCCGTGCGGCCAAAGCCGCGTCAACCCGCCGGGAAACGAGGTCGCGGGCGTCTCGAATACGACGGCGCGGCGGACGTTTTACGTGTCGATGTGGCCCTACCTGGAGCTGACGTCCCTGGCCACCGCATACGAGCCGACCCTCGGGTTCTACCAGCCGCCGAACGGGCCGACGCCCCTGGGCGGGGCGAACACCACCGGCCTGGTCTGCCAGCCGCAACCGGTCTACTACTGCCCGAGCGACCGGCCGGGCGCGATCTGGCAGGGCGACCAGTACTGGCGATGCCGGGGGAACTACGTTGTCAACTTCGGCCCGCAACTGCTGTTCACGCCCGGCGTGCGGAACGCGCCGTTCGGGTGGAGTTCCTCCGGCGGGTTCAGCCAGTACACGCCGTACAAATCCCAACTGACCGACTTCGTCGACGGGACGGCCAACACCCTCCTGATGGCCGAATGCCGGTTCCCGCCGGCCGACGACACCAAGGACACCCGTGGCGACGTGTTCAACGACCAGGGCGGGCCGTGGTTCATGGCCATCAACACGCCCAACTCGTCCGCGGTCGAGTACCTGTTGGTCTGCCCCAACCCGAACCCGGACCCGACCATGCCGTGTGCCACGCAGAACGGCACCAACGGGCAGCAGTACACGGCGCGGAGTCGCCACGCCGGCGGGGTGAACACGTGCTTCGCCGACGGGTCGGTGCACTTCATCACCGACGGGATCGACCTGGCGACGTGGCAGGCCCTGAGCACAATGAATAGCGGCGACATGCTGCGCTCGCCGGTTAACTAGATCAGGAGTCAGGAATCAGGGGTCAGGGGTCAGGGGTCAGGAGTCAGTAGCAGAGAACGACCGTTGCTCCTGCCCCCTGAGTCCTGAGTCCTGAGTCCTGACTCCTGACTCCTGACTCCTGCCTACTGATCCTTCCCCGCGGGAGTCGTTATGCGACGCTGGATGGCTGGACTTTTGGCGGCTGCCCTGCTGGCGACTGTCGGCGGCTGTGGCCAGAAGAAGCCGGTCGTGTTCGGGCTAGTGACCCTGGACGGGCAGCCGCTCGATAACGGCAACATCACCTTCTCGCCGGTGGCCGGCGACGGCCAGACGTCCGGCGCCCTCATCGGACCGGACGGCCGCTACCGGACGGACGCGTCGCCGACCAAACTCAAAGTCGTCATCTCCGCGTCCAAGGTGATCGGCAAGCGGAAGATGTACGAAACGCCCGACAGTCCGACGGTGGATATCCTCCAGGAGATCCTGCCGCCTCGGTACAGCGACATGAAGAAGACCGAACTGACGGTCACGATCGTGCCCGGGGAGAACGAAAAGAACTTCGAGCTGACGAGCGGTAAGGGCTCAGTCCCGGCCCGGCCGTGACCGTCGGGGCGCGCAATCCCGATGGCTAAGCCGGTCGCCCCGTTTGGCGCCGCCCCACCCGTCGAAAAAGACGGCGGCTCAATTCCGTGGTGGACAGCATGTCTTCCGCGGCGTGTCA
>DATJGQ010000249.1:0-3950 GCA_035494815.1 Gemmataceae bacterium | reverse complement strand
CGCGGCGGAACAACAAGAGGGTGGTTGATGTACGGCAGTCGCACCACGGTCATCGCGGTCCTGTCGCTGACGTTGTTTGCGGCGGTCGCCCACGGCGTCGCAACAAATCGCTGGAACGGCGGCGGGGAGACCGCGCCCACGGTCCCCGCCGTACCGAAACAATTCGGCAACTGGATCGGCGAAGACCTGGAGTCGAACATCGACGACCCCGCACTCGCGAACGTCACGCGCACATACAAGCACAAGTCGTCCGGACGGACGTTCGTCATCTCGTTGACGGTGGGCCATCCCGGACTGACGGCCGTGCACACGCCGGACTACTGCTACCGCGGCGGCGGCTACGAACGTACCGAGGCGATTATCCGGCGTAATACCGAGGGCCTGACCGCCGCGGGCGCCTTCTGGACGACCACTTTTCGCAAATCGACCGCCGCCGGCACGGAACAATTGCGGATCTTCTGGTCTTGGAGCGCCGGCGACGCGTGGTCGGCCCCGGACTATCCGCGGCTGCACTTCATGGGCAAGCCGTCGTTGTACAAGCTCTACGTCGTCGCACCCGGCGGGGCCGTGGCGGCCCCCGGCAAAGACGCCATGCTCGACGAGTTTCTAACTTCGTTCCTGGCCGTGCTCGACAAGGCACTCTTCGGCCGACCGGCCGGCTAATTCATTCGATCGTCAGTCGCCCTTTCGGAACCGGGAGAGGACCCAGAGATCATGAGGCGCGTCACGCTTCTTTCTAAGCCGCCGGCAAACCCTGTCCCTGCCATGCGGACGTATGCGGGCCGGATCGTAGACCAGCTCGTCCGAGGGGCGGAGATGGATACACCCGAGTCCGGCTACTACCTGGTGAAGCGCGGGTTGGATTGCGCATTCGCGCTGGCCGTCGCCGTCGTCGCCGTGCCGGTCGCGCTGGCAGCCATGCTCGTGGTGCGGCTCACGTCGCGCGGCCCGGCGATCTACACGCAGAAACGCGTCGGCTACGCGGGTCGGCCGTTCACGATCTACAAGATCCGGACGATGATTCACAACTGCGAGTCGCTCACCGGGCCGCGCTGGTGCGTCCCCGGCGACCCGCGGGTGACGGGCGTCGGCAGCGTCCTGCGGCGGCTGCACATCGACGAGTTGCCGCAACTCTGGAACGTGCTCCGCGGCGACATGAGCCTCGTCGGCCCGCGGCCGGAGCGGCCCGAGTTCGTCACGCGACTCGCCCGGAAGATCCCGCACTACGAGGCCCGCCATGCCGTGCTGCCGGGAATCACGGGAATGGCGCAACTCTTCCTGCCGCCGGACACCGAGGTGGCGCACGTCGAGCGGAAGCTCGTCTTCGACCTGGATTACGCGCGGCGGCAAGGTCTAACGCTCGACTTGCGTATCCTGCTTTGCACGGCGCTCAAGCTGTTTGGCCTGCCGGCGGCGGCACTGCGGACGATGCTGCCCGTCCGCCGGCTGGATGTGGACGAGATGCCCTCGCGGCGGGCGGCCTGAGGGTGTGCGGCCGATGCCCCCGCAGTTCGTCAGCGTGATCGTGCCGGTCCGGAACGAGGAGCGGTTCCTCGAAGCGACTCTGCGGGCGCTGCTGCGGCAGCATTATCCCGCCGACGCCTTCGAGGTGCTCGTCGTGGACGGCCAGTCGCACGACGGCACCATCGCCGTGGTGCGCCGGCTACAGCACGAATTCCGCAACCTCCGCCTCCTTTACAACCCACGGCGGCTGTCGAGCGCGGGCCGAAACATCGGCGTCCGCCACGCCCGCGGCGAATTCGTCGTCGTCATCGACGGTCACTGCGAACTGCAGAATCGGGACTACCTGCGGGATTTGGTCGAGGTGTTCGAGAGCAGGCACGTCGAGTGCGTCGGCCGGCCGCAGCCGTTGGACGTGAGCGGCGCGAGCGCGCTGCAGTCGGCCATCGCGCTCGCGCGTGGCTCGCGGCTCGGGCATAACCCCGGGTCGCACATTTACTCGGACGAGGGCGGCTACGTCCCACCGCAGAGCGTCGCCGTCGCCTACCAGCGCGACGTTTTCGCCCGCGTCGGCTATTTCGACGAGGCGTTCGACGCCTGTGAGGACGTCGAGTTCAACCACCGCCTCGCAAAGTCGGGGATGCGCTGTTACCTCGCGCCGGAGTTGACCGTCCGCTACCACCCGCGCGGGTCTTTAGCCGGATTGTGTTATCAGATGCTCCGATACGGCCGCGGCCGGGCGCGGCTGCTCGTGAAGCACCCGGACACTTTTGCGGTCGCGCCGTTAGTCCCCGCGCTTTTCTTGCTGACGCTGACAATGTCGTTCGCGCTAGGACTGGTGGCTCCGCCGTTCGCCGGGCTCTTTTGTCTGACAGTGCTGGCGTATTGCTGGACCGTGATGGTCGCCGCGCTGTTGCTCGGCGTCCGCGGGCGGGCGTTGCGTCTGACGCCGCTCATGCCGATCGTGTTTTTGTCGATTCACGTCGGGGCCGGCTGGGGCGTGTTGCGCGAGCTGGGGCCCGTCGTGCCGAAGATGGGTTTGAAGTTGGTTCGGCCGGTCTTGCGACGGCTCCGAGTTGTGTCAGCATAACGTCGTGGCAATGCCATTGAGCCCGACGCGCGAGCGAGGGATGAGAGTCGCAGCCCTCGCTCGCGCGTCGGGCTCAATTGTCCGGACTGGTCGCGTCACTTTTCGAGTGCTCACCATGCCCCTCAATGCCCTGACCTTCGACGTCGAAGACTACTTTCAAGTCACCGGCTTCGCCCGTCACATCCATCCGGCGAGCTGGTTGCGCTACGAATCGCGGGTCGAGATCGGCACCCACGTCATCCTTGAGCTCCTCGCCGCCGCCGGCGTCATAGCGACCTTCTTCACGCTCGGTTGGATCGCCCGCCGGCACCCGAAGCTCGTTCGCGCGATCGAGCGGGCCGGCCACGAAATCGCCTCCCACGGCGATTGGCACCAACTCGTTACGACACAGACCCCCGCCGAGTTTCGCGCGGACGTCCGAGCGGCCAAGGCCGTCCTCGAAGATGTGACCAGCCGTCGGATCGACGGCTACCGCGCGCCGAGCTTTTCGATCGCGCCGGACCGGGCATGGGCGTTCGAGGTGCTGGTCGAGGAAGGTTACACCTTCGATTCGAGCGTCGCCGCCGGACGGCGCGATTCATGCGGCGATCGCGCGGGCGCCGGAGTTCCGTTCGAGATGCGGACGCCGTCCGGATTGCTGACGGAGTACCCACTGCCGACGACCCGCTGGCTCGGCCGCCATATGCCGGTCGGTGGCGGCGGCTACTTTCGCTTGTGCCCGTACGGCGTCACACGTCGAGCCCTCTCAGCCATCAACGCTGAGGGCCGTCCGTTTGTCGTCTATTTGCACCCGTGGGAGTTCGATCCGGACCAGCCGCGGCTGGCGGGCCCGCTGCTGAAGCGATTCAAACATCGAGTCAACCTGCGGCGGACGCGGCCGCGGCTCGAACGACTGCTTCGCGATTTCTGTTTCGGACCGATGAGCAGTTCGATGGGAGAATGGTTTGGCGCCCGGCCGCAGCTCGCCGTCGCGGCTTGACTAAGACGCCTGAGCGGCCGGTTCCGCGTGCACGATATCCCGGAGACGTTCGACGCCGAACCGGTGACAGAAGTCGCCGAACCCTTCGTTCCCGCGCCGCCGCTCGCGATAGAGCTTCAACAGCGGCCGCAGCGTCGGCACAATCTCGTCGAGCGGCACGAGGTCCTTCAACTCCTCGTTCAACCGGTCGCCGAGCGTTCGCCCGCCGACGTACAACGTGTATTTCGAGCCGCTGCGGCCGACGATACCGATGTCGCTCTGGTAGGGACGAGCGCAACCGTTCGGGCAGCCGGTCATGCGAACACTGATCGCGGCCCGTCCCAGGCCGAGCCGGTCGAGCTCGCACTCCAGTTCGTCGATCACGCCGGGCAACGCACGCTCGGACTCGGAGAGGGCGAGCCCGCAAGTCGGAATCGCCGG
>DATJGQ010000248.1:0-19232 GCA_035494815.1 Gemmataceae bacterium | reverse complement strand
GCTGCAATGCTTTCGCCACGCTCGGGCCGGTCCAGGCGATGATGCCGACCGTCGGGACGCCGTTCTTGCCGCCGGCAATCGCGACGTCGCCGATCATCGATTCGTTCGGCTTCTCGGGGTGCGGATAGTTCTGCGCCCGGTTCGTCAGATTGGCCGACAGGACCCGCGGATAGGCGTTCATGTCGTTGAGGAGGGTGCGGGTCAGCCCGTCGATGAGCGGAAGTTTGAAGTCGAATTCGCCGAGGCCGATGGCGGCATAGTCGAGCGCTTTCAGGGCCTTCATGGCTGTCTCGTATTTCAACAGCGCTTGCTCGCGGACGCCGTCGGTATATGAGACCAGGTCGCCCAGGTCGGCGGCGACGATCGGCCAACCCTTCGCCTTGAGGGCCTGAAACAGGTTGTATCGCCGTTCGAAGCCGCCGAGTTGCGGTTGGGAGCAGCCGCAGAATTTCAGGTAACTGTGTTGCTGGCCGGTCAGGACGAGCGCGACGTCGGGTTTTTTTCCGGCGGGCCAGCCGCGGAAGTGCGAGTCGAGGACGTTGACGGCGGCGGTCGCCCCGCTACCGCCCGGAGGCGCCTGCGCGTCCGGTTCCGACGTGCGATCCGCCCGCAGCCAGCACGAAGTCACCACGCCGCCGACGACGAGCAGGGCGAACGCGCCGGCGATCACGCCCCACCGCCGACGCGAGATTCGGACGGTCTCCGGCTCCGGGCGGGGGTTCGAATCCTGAACGTCCTGGCGCATTGCTCCACCCTCGACCGGCGACAAGAAAGGCCCTCGGTATTCTGTCGCACAACGGGCGGGTTTTGACAACCCCGAATGGGGAGTCATGGGACTTATGGGACTTATGGGACTTATGGGACTTATGTGTCCCATAGGTCCCATAAGTCCCATAAGTCGCATGGCCATTCAGTACGTCGCGTTGCCGGTCACGGGGATGCGGATCTTCCGCGGCTGGTCGCCGACGATTTCCAGCACGATGGAGCCGTGCTGCATCAGGCCGGAAAAGCCCTTCTTCGGATCGACCCCGACGGTCAAATCCCACCGCTTCGGCAGCCGGCTGGACTGCTGCTCCTCGAGGCTGACGTTAAACGTCTCCGGAGAATGGCCGACGAGTTTCAGTTTCATGGCGGGATCGGTGCTGGAGAGGACGATCTTTTTTTCGATCCCGCCGGCCGCCCGGAAGCTGCCGAGGTCGATCCGGCCGCGCTCGCCGCCTTCGCCGACGGTGATGGCCGCGCTGCGGACAGTACCCTGCAGGGCAACGACCTGTTCGATGTCGGTGCCGGAGCGGACGCGGATGTTTCGGTTGAGCGGGCCGAGATCGAGCTGGTTGCCGTCCTTCCGCTCGTAGACTTTCCCGCCGACGAAGAAGGCGCACTTCATGCGCAGGCCGGCGAGGCTGACCTTATCCGGCAGCTCCGCGATCTCCTGCTCGGACAGCGGCCGCGGCTGGTTGATCACGACGCACGGGTCCGGCGTGGCTTCCTCGACCTGGACGTTGAGACTCGGCTTGGTCGCGGAGAAGCAGTAGAAGCCGATGTCGCGAACCTCGTTGTACCCCAATTCGCCGATCTGCACGACCGCCGTGGACACCATCAGCGGCGTGACGCCACGGATCGGTGCTTCGAACGGGTAGTCTTCGATCATATTCTCGGCGCGGTACTCGACGGTCGCGGTCAGTCGCCGCGGCTGAGCGTCTTTCACTTCCCACTTCAGGCGAATGATGCCCAGTTGGGGGCCGGCCTCCGGATCGGCCGCGGGGCATATATACGTTCTCTTACCCACCTTGGGCTGGGGGAAGGTGTGCCAGGGTTTGACTTCGGGCGGCCCCCCCACCGCGGCCGCGATCGCCGACGCCAGATCGGGCAGGCCGAGCAGGTTGTCGACGACGTCGACGCAGGCGTATTGACTCATTCGCCGGCGCCACTTCGCCGTCTCGGCCGCGGGAATGAATCCGACCTGCACTTCCGAGCAGGTGCAGCCTTGTGCGCTCAAGGTGACTTCTACCGGCACGGGGTTGGCGTTGCTGAACCAGTAATCGTAGTGTCCTTTGGCACCGACTTCGAACGCTTCGGAGTAGGTCTCATCGAAGAAGTCCCACTGGGCGACTTTGGCGGGGACGTGGACGACCTGGGTGACTTTGCCGCTGTTTTTTTCGCCGATCGGCCCCGGGTTCGGCTTCACGACCGGCGGCTTGCGGGTGTACTGCGACATGTAGCTGAACACGCCGATGCCGCCGACGAGGACGGCGAGGGCGATGACCGTTTGCAGCAATGTTTTCATGGGAACGACCCGGGGAAGGCCCGTGACGCCGAGCGCGAGGATCAACGGCTGCGGGTATTCTATCGGATAGTACGCGGCGACGGCGGGAGTGGTTCTCGGATGGATCGGAGCCGCGACCGTGAGGGCCCGGGCGCCCGAAGCATTTTTCAGAGCCGCGACCGTGAGGGAGCGGGCGCGCGACCGGCTCCCTTACGGTCGCGGCTCTGATCGGAGGCCGGCGCGCTCGCGAACTACGACCGCTTCCGCAGCGCGTCGCGGATGCGGGCAGCGGCTTCGTACTCTTCGTTCGCGACCGCCTGTTCGAGCTGCTCGTGCAAAGTGGCCTCGATCCCGTGCAAGGTCCGCAGCGATTGTTCCAGCGATCGCAGCTGCTTGACCATGCCGTCTTCTTCGAACTGCTCTTCCAATCCGTGCGCCACGAAAAATGCGCGCAACCGTTCCAGCCCGTCGCGGATGGCGTCGATGGCGGCCTCGGGCTTGTCATCGTGGACCGCGAGGGCGGCCGCGGCTTGCGTCCGGTGGAACAGAACGAAACCGCGGTACTGCTCGTGGGCGAGCGTGTACTGCTCGTTCGGCGAGTGATTGCGGACAAAATCCATGAAAACGAGCGTGTGGTCGGCGTCGGCGATCGCCTTGGCGAACTCGCGCAGCGATAACCAGCCGACCCGGCGGTGATAGTATTGCACGAACTCGCGGTCGGCCTCTTCGCACTGGTCGTCGTCCATGATGAAGGCGCGTTCCGCGCGCTCCGCGCGATCGGCCTTTTCCCGCAGGTAGTCGAGATAGGTCGGGAAGCCGTGCGGGCGGGTGCCGTCGGGGCGGCCGGTGGTCTCGAGCTGTAAGACGCCGAGATCGACGCGAATTTGGAGAATCATCCGGCTGTCGTCGGCCTCGACCAGGCGGGCCTGCACGGCGCCGGGCTTGAAAGCCCAGTCGGTCAGCAGTCCGGTGATGTCGGGGTTCATCGAGGTGCCCGCCGCGCCGGCGTGAGAGCCCTGGGGTGTCGTCATGGTGCGTCCCATCACTTCGGGCGGGCCATCGGTTTCCCGTCGGGCGTCACCGCGCCGGCCGCCACCAGGACCATGTGCTCCGGGTCGAGGTACTTGCGGGCGACGGCCAGAACGTCCGCGGGCTTCACCGCGGCGACGGCCGACTTGTAATCGTCGAGGTAGCCGAAGCCCAGGTGGTGCCGTTCGACCAGGAGCAACTGCGATGCCACCGCATCGTTGGTGGTGAACTTGAACGCCACGCTGCCGAGCAGGTATTTCTTGGCGTCTTCGACCTCCTCGGCCGTCGGCGGCTCGGCGCGAATGCGCCGCAACTCTTTCAGGAACCCGTCCTTCACGGCCGCGAACTTGTCGGGAAAGGTGCTGATGTAGCAGGTGAACGTGCCGGGCTGCTCGCCGGCGGTGCTGGTGATCGCGGCGGAGACCGAGTAGGCCAGGCCTTCCCGGTCGCGGAGCTGTGCGGACAGCCGGTCGGTGAACCCGGGGCCCGTGCCGAGGACATTATCCATGACCAGGAGCTTGTAGAAGTCCGGGTTGTCACGGCGGATGCCGGGATGGCCCATGAAGAAATACAGTTGCTCCGCCTGCGGCATGGTAAGAACGGTCTGTTTGAACTCGGCAGGCTTCTGGACCGCGGGCAGTTCCGGTTTGATCGGGGTCTGCGATTTCCAGTGGGCAGTCAGCTTGGTGACTTCGTCGACAACTTTCTGACTGTCGAAGTCGCCGACGATGGCGAGGATGGTCAAGTTGGGGAGGAATCTGGCCGCGTGAAATGTGCGGCAGTCGTGGCCCGTCAGTTTCTCGACGACGGGGCGTTTGCCGATCGCGGGCCGACCCATCGGGTGCGCCGGGCCGTAAACCATTTCGGAGAACTTGCGCTGGGCCTGCGCGTCGGCGCGTTTCTCGGCGTCGTCGATCGCGGAAAGCGTCTGGGCGCGCTTGCGTTCGAGGGCGTCGCTCGGGAAACTCGGGCGGGTGAGGCAGTCGATGAGCAGTTCCAGGCCAAGTGTGCGGTCGGGGGACAGAACCTTCACCGAACCGCCGGCCGCGCCGAAAGTGAGTGAGCCGCCGACGTCTTCAATGGTCGTTGCGATTTGCGGGCCGCTGCGGGTGGCCGTGCCTTCGTCGAGCATGCTACCGACGAGGTTGGCGACGCCGGCCATGTTTTCCGGCTCCGTCAGCCGGACATTGCGGATATAGGCATCTGCGACGACGATCGGGAGTCGGTGGTTTTCGAGCAGAAGGAGCGTCAACCCGTTGGGCAGTTGAACTCGCTTGGTGCCCTTGAGTGAGAAAGTACTGCCACCAGCCTCTGCCCCGCGACTCAGTCGGGTGCCATGCCCACGCAAAGCCGTGGGCATGCGGGCGACTCCATGCCCACGCAAAGCCGTGGGCATGGCACCCGGTTTATCCTTACCTTTTTCAGCACCCCCGCCGCCGGCCTGTGGGACAGACCAGACGACGACGCGTTTGTTGGCGTCGAGATATTTCTTCGCGACGGCCTGCACGTCCGCCGGCGTCACCGAGTTGATTTTGACGAGATAGTTCTTGAGGTAGTTGAGGTCGTTGACGGTCACGCCGCGGGCGATACTATCGGCCAACTCATGCACGCCCTCGCGGCCGAAGACCGCTCCCGACAGCATGGTCCGGCGGACGCGGTTCAGTTCCGCGGTGCTGACCGGCTCGTCGGCGAGCTTCTTGAACTCGTCGAGCACGAGTTGCTCGGCCTTGTCGCGCGGCTGACCTTTGAGCAGTTCCATCTGCACGGCGAACCAGCCGGGGTAGCGGCCCGTGTTCTGGCCACAGGCGATCTCGCTGGCGACGTTCGTCTCTTCGACCAGCTTCTTGTAGAGCCGGCTCGTCCGTCCGTTCGAGAGCACCGCCGACGCGACTTCGAGGGAGTAATAATCCGGGTCGCCCTGCCGCACGGAGTTAAAGCCCATGATCATCCGTGGGACGTCGAACTTGGACGGCATTTCCTTATGGACCGGCTGCGACCGGGTTTCGGCCGGCGGGGCTTGCTTCCTGGCGGGCAATTCGCCCTTGGGGATCGAACCGAACAGGTCCTTGATCTTGGCCAGCGCCTTCGCCTCGTCGAACCCGCCGCAGACGATGAGCGAGGCGTTGTTCGGGTAGTACCAGCGGTCGTAATGGCCTTTGATGACCGCGGCCGTCGCGCCTTTGACATGTTCGCGCTCGCCGATCACCGGGTGGCCGTATGGCGTGGTCTTGCCGAAGAGTTCGGGCAGGATCACCTTGTATTCGAGGTCGTACGGCTGGTCCTCGTTCATTTGCAGTTCGGAGATGACGGCGCCTTTTTCCTGCTCGAATTCGTGCTTGGCGTCGATTCGCAAGTTGCGCATGCGGTCGGCTTCCACGGCGAGGCCGGTTTCCCACTGGTCGGCGGCGAAGTCGAAGTGATAGACCGTCATGTCTTCGGTCGTATAGGCGTTGTTCCGGCCGCCGGACCGCTGGGTGAGGCGGTCAATGTCGCCGGGCATCAGTTTCTCGGTGCCCTTGAACATGAGGTGTTCGAGATAGTGCGACAGGCCGGTGGCGTTGAGTTCCTCGTCGGAGGAGCCGACTTTGTAGGCCATCATGGTGCTGACGGTCGGCGAGCCGGGGATCGGCTTGAGGAAGACGCGCAGGCCGTTGGGCAGAGTCTCGACGCGGACGCCTTCGTAGACGGCCGCGGCGGCGCGGACGACCGGATCGAGGTTGTTGGGTTCGGCGGCGACGAGAAGTCGTGTGGCGGCGACGGCGAAGAGGGAGGCGGTGGCGACGGTTCCGAGCCGGCGAAATGCAACGGGCGTCATGCGCGACCTCGTGATTCGGGTGCCGCCGCGGGGCCAGCGCGCGGTGAGTTCAAGCTACCAGAATCCGGGTCGGGGGCAAGCAGCACCGGATGCCTGTCTCGTTGCCGCGATTGGCATCGGCCTTCCTTCGCCGTCGGAGGTTTAGATCGGCTAGGAGACGTGCTATCGTGCGTGCTACAATTGATGTGCCGGAGGACCGGACATGGATGACGGGATGCAGCCCGTCGGCCTTGCACTGATCGTTTGTGACAAGATCTACTAGGACCGGGCGACCGGAAAGCGGACACTGCTCGGGATATTCTCGGCAATGTATGCGGCCGAGTTCCCGGCAATCGTGCCCTCGCTGGCGGTTTATGTAGTCGTCACGGAATGCCAGGGCGCGTCGCCGTTGCTGGTCCGGGTGATCGACGTCAACGAAGAACGCGAAGCCGTGGCAATTTACGAAATTGAAGCGAACACGCTCGACCCGCTTGCGGTCATCGAGACGGATTTCGAGTTCACCGAGCTCGAGTTTCTGCAGGCGGGCGAATATAGCGTGCAACTACTGGCACGGGGCGCAATTGTCCTGGAGCGGCGGCTAGTGGTTGCACTCGCACCCGAGTAAGCCATGGGCGGAGGAGTCTGGTATGAGCAATAAGAAGTCGAAGGTTCGGACAGTTCCCGGCACTATTAGCATTCGCGCGGTTGTTCGCGGTAATGGAAAAGTTTCGACCGGCGGGTCATCCCGCGTGGTGACCGCGTCGCCCCCGTTTGAGGCGATCCGGCACTTGCTCTCCGGCAAACCCATTCGCGGCGGACGCCGTCTGCCGAGGCGGCGCAAGCCGACCTGAACCATTTTGGGTTGCCGTTCAAATCTCCGACGGGCCGCGAAATACGTCCAAAGCCTCGCCCTGTTTTCGGTCACCCTCAAGCAAAACACAAAGGCCGCTTCGACCCGGGGCGTCGGGGAAGCGGCCTTGTGCGGGGGGGAGGGAAGGGCTGTTAGTTCCAGAACGCGAACAGGTCACGGTCCAAGAGCGACGGCCGGGCCGCGGTCAACGCCTGCTCGAACGCCTGGATATAGATCGTTTGCATGCCCGCCCACTGCATCATCGAACACGCCGGCAACACCGCGACCGTACACAGCACGAAACCGGTCGGCCGGACGGTCGGTGCTGGCGGTTCGGGGAGCCGATAATAATCGGCTTCCGGGGCAAGCCGGTGACGGAACATGGCTGGTCCTCGGACTCGATGACGCTCGGGACGGTCCCGATTACTCAGTGGATCGGCTCGGCCCCCCGACAAGATAAGAAGAGTGGGCAATCCCCGGGCCAAATCGCCGGCCAACCTGCGGGCCGTAGCGATCTTGGCGGTCGATCCTGCCCTCGTGGCGAGCCACAACCGCTGGTAAACTCTGCCGCTTCGGGCACCTGGGGAAATCGCCGACACTTTTCCGCGAACAACCGGGTATGAACTGTTACCGCCGGTCGGCCCGGCGACCGGACTTTCCCTTGTTTTGGAGACTTGCCGATGCGTTCTCGCGCCAGCGTCGCTTTTCTTGTCGCCCTGGCTGGGGCCGTCTTGCCCGCCCGGGCGGAGGAGTCGTCGAAAGCCGTTGAACCGACGATGGTGATCCGGCTCAAGTCGGTCGACGGGATCATCAGCGATGCCAAGTACCTCGCGGGGCTCGCGGGGCAAGCCGATAAGGCCGCGGAAGCGGATGCCGCGATTCAGGCGCTCGCCGGGGCCAAGGGACTGGCGGGCACGGGCCTCGACACGTCGCGGCCGATCGCCATTTACGCGATCGTCGGCGGCGGGGGGCTCGACAGCAAAGGCGTGGTGATGCTGCCCGTCGCCAACGAGACCGCGTTCCTTGAGATGTTGAGCGACCTCGTCGGCCGGTTCGGCGTAACGGGGAAGAAGGATGACGAGGGAGTCCACACTTTCGCGATTCCGGGGGCACCGATCGAGGTGTGCATCCGTTTTGCGAACAAGTACGCATACGTCGCCGCGGGCCTCGATGCCCACTCGGCGATCGAACCGGGGAACCTGTTGTCGCCGACGTCGAAGTCACTGACGGCGGGCGCCGGCGAACTGATCGGGCTGACCTTCAACATCGACCGCATCCCGGACTCGCTCAAGCAGATCGCATTGTCGCAACTTCAGGTGGGACTCGCTGCCGCGAAGGACAAGAAGGCGCCGAACGAAACCTCAGCCCAGGCGGCGTTCAAAACGCAAGTACTCGAGCTCGCGTTCGAGCGGATCAAGATGTTCCTGAAGCAGGCCGGGGCGGCGGACGTGAAGTTAGTGATCGACCGTGCGGCGGGCGACATCTCGTTACAGGCTAGCCTGACGGGCAAACCGGGCACGCAGTTGTCCCGCGAAATCGCCGACACCAGCAACCGGCCGACCGCGTTCGGCGGCATCAACGCCGACGCATTGAAAGCGGCTCTGAGCCTGGCGGTGCCGGAGGTTTTGCGGCAGTCGCTCTCGGCGGTCGTGGACGAAGGGATCGAGCAGGCGATCCAGAAGGAGAAGGACCCGACCAAGAAGGAGTTTGCCCGCAAGGTGTTGACCGCGATCGGGCCGACGCTGAAGGCCGGCGTACTGGACGCGACCGGAGGCATCACCGGTCCTAACTCGGCGGGGCACTTTACGGCGTTCGCGGCCGTGCAGGTCAGAGGCGGCAAGGGTATCGAGAAGGCCTTGAAGGACCTGACCGACAAGATCCCGGCGAAAGAGCGCGATTCCCTGAAGCTTGACGCCGAGACGATCGGCGGCGTGTCAGTGCACAAGGTCGTTCCTGGCGCGCATCTGGACGCTCATGCGCGGAAGCTCTTCGGCGACGAGGCGGCGATCCTGGTCGCGTTCCGGCCGGATGCGGCGTTCATCGTCTTCGGCGATCCGGGCGCGACGGCGACGATGAAGTCGCTCATCGAGTCAAAGCCGGGCAAGGCCGCGGGAATGATCGACGTGCGCGGCGCGATCGCCCGCCTGGCGAGGATGGACCAGGACAGCGGGCCGAAGGCTCAGAAGGCCGCCGAAGAAGTGTTCGGGCGAAATCCGCGGGGCAACGACATCGTCAGCTTCCGCGTCGAAGGCGGCGGGGCGATCACCGTCAAGTTCTCCCTCAAGGCGGATATTCTCAAATTCGGAAGCCGCATGCACGAAAGTAAGTAACACGCGCGAAATTTGTGCGCTATAATTGTCGCGGAGGGTGTGAGCGACGCCTTCCCGAACCAAACCGCGGCCGCCGGCATGGGATGTGGCGAAATCGCCCGCCATCCCAATATCGGCGGCCGCGATGTGTTTTTCGGGCGAAATTCTCGCGCGATACTTGAATCGGGGAGTGGTTAGTCGTCTCTAATCTCCAGCAGGCCACTGGCCTCGCGCTCGGGCGTTCGTATGCTTAATCTCTGATTGGTTTCGCCGCGAGGCGAGCGCAGCGAGGCGAGCGCTGTTGGTGCTCCCGTCGCCGTACTCGCATCGCGGCTAAACGTTTAGGTGCCCTGAAGACCATGCTCCAGAACCTCCGAAACATCGGCATCATCGCCCACGTGGACGCCGGCAAGACCACCACTACGGAGCGAATCCTCTACTTCAGCGGCACCAAGCACAAGGTGGGCGACGTCGATACCGGCGACACCACGACCGACTTCGACCCGCTCGAGCGGCAGAAGGGCATCACGATCAACAGTGCCGCCGTCTCGATCGACTGGGGCGACACGGCGATCAACATCATAGACACGCCGGGGCACGTGGACTTCACGGCCGAGGTCGAGCGGAGCCTGCGCGTGCTCGACGGGGCCGTCGGCGTTTTCTGCGCGGTCGGCGGCGTCGAGGTGCAGTCGGAGACCGTCTGGTTTCAGGCCGACAAGTACAAGGTCCCGCGGATCGCCTACATCAACAAGCTCGACCGGCTCGGCGCCGATTTCGTCGATTGCGTCAACCAGATGAAGGCGAAGCTGTCGGTCGTGCCGGCCGTGTGCGCCATCCCCGTCGGCCAGTCGGGTGACTTCGAAGGCGTGATCGACCTGGTCAAGATGAAGTTCATCCAGCGCGACGCCTCGGACAAGACGAACGTCAAGTACGCGCTCGTGGACATCCCGGCGTCGCACCAGGCGGAGGCGAAAAAGTACCGCGAAGAGTTGCTCGAAGTGGCGTCGCACGCCGACGACCATCTGCTGGAACTCGTCCTCGAAGGGCACGAGGTACCGGAAGAGCTTCTGCGGTCGGCGCTGCGGAAAGGAACGCTTGAGGCGAAGTTCACGCCGATTTTCTGCGGGTCGAGTAAGAACTTTCACGGCGTGCAGCTCTTATTGGACGGCGTCGTTGATTTCCTGCCGTCGCCGATCGACCGGCCTCCCGTCGAAGGGGTCGTCCCGAAGACGAAAGACAAGGCGAGCCGGCCGCCCGAGGCCAAGCAACCGTTCGCGGGGTTGGCGTTCAAGACCGTCGCCGAGTCCACGGGCGACCTGGTCTACGTCCGCGTCTATTCGGGCGAGCTCGAGCCGGGCGGGACGTACCTGAACACCACTTACGGCAAGTCCGAGCGGATCGGCCGCATCTATCGCATGATGGGGGCGACCCGCAAGGAACTCGAAAAGGCGGGCCCCGGCGAGATCGTCGCCGTCATCGGGCTCAAGAACACGTATACGGGCAACACGATCTGCGACTCAGACGCGCCGATCGCGCTGGAGTCGATTACCTTCCCGAAACCGGTGATCGCGGCGTCGCTGCAGGCGGCGCGGAGCGTTGACACCGCCAAACTCGCGGACGCGCTCGGCCGCATGGTCCGCGACGACCCGACGATCAAGGCGCACACCGACGAAGAGACCAAGGATCTCATCCTCAGCGGCATGGGCGAACTGCACCTGGAAGTCTCTGTCGAGAAGCTCAAGCGGTCGCTGAACCTGCCGCAAGGCGACCCGGCGCTGCAACTCGGCAAGCCGCGGGTCGCGTATCGGCAGACCCTCGCCCGGCCGGTGGAGCTTGAGACCCGGTACATCAAGCAGACCGGCGGCCGAGGCAAGTTCGCGGTCATTCACATGCGGTACGAGCCGCTCACGGTCGAGCGGATCGAGGAAGTCACCGCGGAACTCGCCGAGGAAGGGGAGAAGCCGGACCCGAACAACATCTACTTCGTGGACGAGATCGTCGGCGGCGTCGTGCCGAAAGAGTACATCCCGTCGGTCGAGGCGGGTTACCGGCACGGAGCGGCGAAGGGAACGAAATACCCGTTCCCGTTCGTCGACCTGCAGGCCACGCTCTACGACGGCAAGTACCACGACGTCGATTCGTCGCAGGACGCGTTCAAGTCGGCGGGGTGGGAGAACTTCCGCGACGCCCAACAGAAGGCCGGGATCACGCTGCTCGAGCCGATCATGAATGTGGTCGTGATCTCACCGGAGTCGTACCAGGGCAGCATCACCGGCGACCTGAACCGCCGCCGCGGCATGATCATGGAGATGGTCAACGACAAAGGCCGCAGCATGATCAAAGCGCAGGTTCCGCTCGCGAACCTGTTCGGCTACACGACCGACCTCCGTGGCGCGACGAGCGGCACGGCGTCGTTCAGCATGGAGTTCAGCCATTACGCCGCGGTCCGGGAGGACCAGGCGGATCTGCCGGAACCGGCGAAGAAGTGACCGCGCGGCCCTCAGGCCGCATCAGCCAACTCTCGGGCCGACGGGATCGAACCGGCGGCCCGTTTTCGTTGATAGGCACATTCGCAGAGTACACAGGCTGTCAGTAAGCACGCCGCGGCGGGCTGGACGCCGAGGGCTTGCATCCGGCCGTTCCACGCCGGCGGCAGCCACGCGCCCGTCATGGCGAGCGTGAAGACGACGTAGCTCCCATACGCCAGCCGCCGCTGTCCGGCCGGGCGTTCCCGCGCGTCGATTATCGCCTGAGCCAGGATCGGCGCGACAAGGACGTACGTGCTCGACTCGGTCGTCGGGCCGAAGAGCGTCATCCAGCAAAGGCCCAGCGCTCCACACGCCCAGACGGCCGTCCGTATGTTGCCAGACTTGCCCAACCGAATGACGATCATCGCGCATGCCGCCCCGGCGAGCACCTCGACGACGCGATAGGCCGCCAGGCTGATCGGCCAGCCGAGGCTCCGGAGCAACAACTGCATGTCGCGATAGCTCCGGGCAATGTCGCCTTGCGATCGGTCCTCCGCACCGACGCGTGCGAAAAGGGCCTGATACTGGTTGGCGATGTAATCCGTGTCGTGAAACAAGAAGGGTAGTGCCAGTCCGATCCCGACGGCCGCAACGAGTGGCGGCGTAAAGCGGCGCGGCTCGACGAGCACCAGCAGCAGACCGAGGGCGAGTGGGTACCCCTTGAACAGTACGGCGATTGTCACGGCGGCCGCCGCGAGCGTCCACCGGCGTGTGGCGAAGCTCGACACCGCTCCGAGCAATAGTCCGGTCAACAGCAAGTTACACTGCCCGTTGTTGAAACTGCCCACGGCGAGCGGCACGACGAAGATCAACATTGCCGGCAGGTTCGCCTCGTCGGTCCTTTGCCAGCGACACCACGCGACGAGGCCGGCCAGAAACGCACCGAGGTTGAGCAACCGCCACAACACTTCGCCCAGCCATTCCGGCAGCAGCGAGCAGGGCGCGAACGCCGCCGCCACGGCCGGGGAGTAGCGGAATTGGTCGAGGTGCGGTTTCGGCGGGCCATACAGGTCCACGCCGGCGAGCCAGTTTTGGCCGGCGTCGGCGAAGATGGGAAAGACGGTATTGGAGTGCGGTCTCAGCAGCACCCGAACGCCGACGGCCGAAATGATGATCAGCCAAACGACGACGGCCCAGCGGAGCGGCAGGCGAAACATCGAGCGTCCTTGCGAGTGCGAGCACGAACGTGTGCCGCAGCAGGGTAACGATTCGTCGCGGTTCTGCCCAGACCGACTCGCCTAAGCGGCCAGCCGAGGCGCCGGTTCCCGACGGGATTGAACCGCCGATCGGTCGCGAGTGACTATGGCCGTGCCCCACAGCGCGAGCGCCGCCGCGGTCGTCAGGCCGAATGAGCGGAACAGGTCGACCGGCAGCAGGCTGGCGGCGTGGGCGAAGACGAAAAACGCCGTCACCGTGACGAGGCCGCGCGACCGCTCGCCCGCCCACAGGCTCGCGACCAAGGGCAGGCAGAAGACGAAGTAATGCAGATGGGCGACCGGGCTCGCGAGGGTCATGACGACCATCAGCGCCCCCGCGAAACGCATTTCCGTCCGGGCCGAATGATCAGGGCGGCGGAACCGCCAGAGTGTGATCGCGAGCATAGCGACGGCCGCGGCCCAGTGCGTCCGTCGGACCCACGAATCGACCACCGCCGGGCGAAACCACGGGTTCGGGTGGGCGAGGTTGTGCAATGCGGTCATCATCGATTGCGAGTCGGTCGTGTTAATGCTCGTAAGTTCACGATGCCGCGACGCGTCGCCGCTGGGAATGCCCACGCCCGGCAGGAGAGTGACCGTGAGATAGGTGCGCGCCTGATCGTAAGCGGCGCGGGGGCCGCACGCCGCCGCGGGAAGCACGACGAGACCGAGCAGCAGTCCGGTCGCGGTGCCGAGAAGGCAGCGGCGGTCCCGTCGCCAGAGCGGGTGGATGACGAGCAGCGCCGGGATCACTTTCAGGCAGACGGCGGCCGCGAGGTACAAGCCGCCGCGAAACCGGCGTCCCCGAACAACCGCGGCGATCCAGCCGGCGAGCAGGGCGACGACGAACAGGTTCACCTGGCCGCGGGCGAGCGTGCGGGCGATGGCCGGGACGAGAATCAGGATTGGGAGCAGTCGAAGCGCCCACCAACTCTCGCCGTAACGCGGAGCCTGTTCTTCTTCTGTAGCCGGGGTCACTGACCCCGGTCCGCGTGTCCTTTGGACATGCGGACCTGCCTCCCTGAGGCCAGCTACAGAAGAAAGTGCCATTGCGAGCCAATGCACGGCCAGGCAGATCGCCACAACGCTCGCCGCGTACCAGATCGCGACCGACGCCGCGTACGGCACCGCGAGCGGCTGCGGCTGCCCTGCCGGCGCGTCCGCGAACGGAGTGAGCAACACCGCTAACAGCGGCGGATAGTTGTAGTGCCAGTGATTGTCGTCGGTGACGCCGTACAGGTCGCCGCCGACGCGGACGGCCCAGGCCGCCCGCAGGTAACAGCCGACGTCGGTCATCCGGCGCTTCAGGAACACCGACCGCCATTCGACCATGCCGCCCAGAACGATCGCGGCGACGCCGAGGACGATGACCCACTGGCGTTGCCGCCGGGACATCGGCCGGGACGAATCAGCGGCAGGAATTTGAGTCTTGGGCGAATCCGTCCGCACGTGCCCCCCGGCACCCCTACGCGGCCGAGGCGCGATTGGGACGGCCGAGTCGGCCGCGAATGGCGGCCCGCGAGTCGTCGGCCGCGGCGTCGCGCGGGAAGGGGGATGCGTCCTTCAGGACATAGATCGGCCGACGCTTGCACTCTTCGTAAATCCGGCCGACGTATTCGCCGACGACGCCCACCGCAGCCAGGATGCAAGCCCCGACCGCGTGAACGGCGCCGACCAGGCAAAGAGTCAGCCAATCCGACGGCCCGCCGCGGGCGAACACCGCCGTTACGCAGAGCAGCAAGCTCACCCCGGTTACCCCGAGCCCGAGGCCGACCGAGAGCCGCAAAGGCACCCGCGAGAACGAGAAGAGCCCGTCCGCGGCGAGGTGGAGCATCTTCGCCAGCGTGTACTTCGACGCGCCGGCTCCCCGCGCGTCGGGCCGGAACGGCACCTCCGCCACGCGGAACCCGAGCCACTGCACCATGCCGCGCAGGTAACGGTGCGACTCTTCTAGGGTCAGCAACGCGTCGACGGCCTTGCGGGAGAGCAAACGGAAGTCGGACGCGGCGGCGCGAACGTCCACCTCACTCCACCGCCGCAGTACGCGGTAAAAGCTCCCAGACGTCATCCGCTTAAACAGCCCGAGTCGCCGGTCGTCGGCCCGCAGGGTGAGGACGACGTCGTACCCGTCCCGCCATCGTGCGACCAGAGCCGGAATGAGGTTCGGCGGGTGCTGCAGGTCGGTGTCGAGCGTGACGACGGCGTCGCCCCGGGCATGTTCCATGCCGGCGGTCAGGGCGGCTTGGTGGCCGAAATTCCGACTCAGAGACAGGTAACGGACCCGGCCGTCCATCGTGGCCAGCGCCCGCAGCACTTCGAGGGTGCGGTCACGCGAGCCGTCGTCGACGTAGAGGATCTCGATGTCACACTCGGCCGCCAGCGGCGCAAGGGCGTCGGCCAACGCCCGATGGAAGGCGGGCAGGACGGCTTCTTCCTGATACGCGGGGCAGACGATGCTTACTAACGACCGCTCTTGGTCCACCGCTGGATTCCTTCACTGTTCTGTCATGCTGCCATCGCCTTTACGACGCTTGCCAACTCGCCCGGTGCCATGAGCCGGAAACCCGCCGCGTGGCACGCCTCGGCGAAACTCGGCGCCCGCAACAGGTGTAACTCGTGGACGCGGCGCATCACTCCCGCTCCGTCCATGGCAACGTCGCGGCCGATCAGGGTGCCGTCGCGGTAGCCGGCATGACAGGCGAGTTCGACCGTCTCGCCGGGGACGAGCCGTAGCCAGCGAGAGTAGAACGCCTCGTCGGCCGTCCACACGGGGTCGGTGATGCCACAGAGAACGTCGCAGCCGGGGAATCCGAGCCGTTCTGACCGTCGCGCGAGTCGATTGCCTCGACGCGACAAAACGGCGCGCTTGATCTTTGCCCCGGGAATCCGCCACAGCATCGTGGCCGGCTCACGGACGCGGCGCACGAACGGCCGGGGAACCTGATCCTGCAAGATCTCCAGCAAAGCGCCGCCGACCGGGCCGAAGAGGGCGACGTGCTGGTGGGAGTTGACCAGTGTCGGCGGCCGGCCGACTAGTTCGATAAACCGTTCGTACTGGGCCCGAAGCTCGGCCGCGACCTCCCGAGGTCGTAGCCGCCCGGTGCAGGCCCGCGACAGGAACGCGCCCAGTGAATGGAACCGCCACGTGCCGTCGACCAGACTCTTGACCTTGGAGGCGGCCAGGATCGGCGAGTCGAGCGTCAGATTGGGGTGCCAGCCGAGTTCGATCGGCCGTCCGGCCCGATTCCATGCGGTGACGGCGTCGGCGGCGTACGGCGAATTGGTCAGCAGGACGGTTGCGGTGATCCGGCGCTCGACCGCCAATTCGACGATGCCGCGGGACGTCTCCGGACCGATCCCGAAGTCGTCGGCGACGACCACCAGGTTGCGCCGCTTGCCCATGTCACCGCTTCCATGCGCACGAGGACATGAGAGATACCGCGAAGGGGCGAAAACGTCAATGTGAGTGCGCTCATGGGACTTATGGGACCTAGGGGACTTATGGGTGCCATAAGTCCCATGGGTCCCATAGGTCCCATCCGTCGATCACGTCGGCGATCGGTGACCCATCAGCCACGCGACCGGCGCGACCACGAGCACAATGCCCCCGAAGGTCATCAGATCCGGCGAGTGGTCCCACAACCATAAGTCGAACAACAGCGCGAAGACCACCTGCGACAGCCCGATGATCGCGAGCTTTTGCGGCGGGCCGAAGCTGAACGCCTTGGTCATCGCGATCTGCCCGATGGTCGCGAACGCGGCGACGCCGAATAAGAGTGCCAACGTCGCCGGCTCCGCGAGGCGACTGCCGTCGAGCGGCAGCGTCGTGGCCGTGAAGATCGTGTACGCCACGCAGACGATCGTCGCCACGGCCGAGAAATGGACCACGATCGCCAGCGAGTTCAGGTTCCGCAAATGGTGCAGCCCGAGCATCACGATTGCCGTGCACAGCGCGGCAAAGAGTGCGGCGAGACTCTCGAACCGCACGTCGCCCGTGTAGGGCTTTTCGATCAGTGCGACGCCGAGGATCGCACTTAAGAGCGCCAGCCCCACGCCCGTCGTCGGCCGCATGCCGAGCACCGGCCAGGCGAGCAGCGTCACCCAGACGGGGAATGTGTTGAAGAGCGTCACCGCGGTCGCGATCTCGAGTTTCGACAGGGCGTAGAACGTGAACAACATGCTCATGCTGCCCACGATGCTGCGGAACCACAGAGTGCGTGGCCACCGGAAGAGGACGCGGACCGCCTGCCGGCGGGCGATCGCCGCGGTGAGCAGGAAGACCAGCCCGGAGCGGGCGAGAGTCGTGTACCGCCAGTCGCAGCGGTCCTTGAGCAAGGACGTACAGGCGGTCATCACCGAGAAGGCGACGGAGCTGCCGAGCATGAGCAGGTATGCGTTCTGGACGGGTTTCGCGAGGGGGGGTGCGTGAATACCCGGTGCGACCGCGGGCGCGCGCGAAGATTCGTCGAGTTTCGCGCTCACTCCGGACCCTCGTCGGGACGTGCGGCAGGGGACCGCTTTATCCTGCCGCGTCGGCGCCCGCGTGACAAGACCAAGCGACGGCAAGACAGGTTCGCAACAGTTCGGTCCGAGCCTGACGCGTAAGCGAAGCTCTTCGCTTACGCGTCAGGCTCGGACGAAGTCGCTAAGCTTATTTGCCGAGCGCCGCCTGCGCCGCCGCCAGTCTTGCGATCGGCACGCGGAACGGGCTGCACGAGACGTAGTTCAGCCCCAGCTTGTGACAGAGCTTGACCGAATCCGGATCGCCGCCCTGTTCGCCGCAGATGCCGAGCTTGATGTCGGCCTTCGTCTTGCGGCCGCGCTCGCAGGCAATCTGCATCAGCCCACCGACGCCGTCCGGGTCCACGCTTTGGAACGGGTCGCGCGGGACAATGTCGTTCTCGAGGTAATGCCGAATGAACGAGCCGTAGTCATCGCGGCTCATGCCGAGGGTCGTCTGCGTCAGGTCGTTGGTGCCGAATGAGAAAAACTGCGCCTCTTGCGCGATCTGGTCGGCGACGATGCACGCCCGCGGCAACTCGATCATCGTGCCGACAAGATACTTCACCGTCACGCCCTTCTCGGCGAACACCTGCTTGGCGACGTCGTGGACGATCTTTGCCTGGGCCTTCAATTCGGGCAGAAAGCCGACGAGCGGGATCATGATCTCCGGCTCGACCGGCGTCCCGGCTTTTTGCACGTTGCAGGCGGCCTCGATGATGGCGCGCGCCTGCATCGCGGTGATCTCGGGATAAACGATTCCCAACCGGCAGCCGCGGAAGCCGAGCATCGGGTTGAACTCGTGCAAACCCTTGACCCGCTCGGCAATCACCTCCGGTTTCACCTTCAGCTGCCGGGCGACTTCTTCCTGGCCCTTCGCGTCGTGCGGCAGGAACTCGTGTAACGGCGGGTCGAGGGTGCGAATCGTCACCGGCAGGCCGTTCATCGCTTTGAAGATGCCCTCGAAGTCCGCCCGCTGAAACGGCAGCAGCTTGTCGAGCGCCTTCTTTCGCTCCTCGACCGAGCCGGCGAGGATCATCTCGCGCATCGGCTCGATGTGGTCGAAGAACATGTGCTCGGTGCGGCACAGGCCGATCCCCTCGGCGCCGAACGCGACCGCCTGGGCCGCCTGGTCCGGCTTGTCGGCGTTGGTGCGGACGCGGAGCTTGCGGACGCTATCGGCCCAACTCATCAGTTCGGCGAACTGCTGGTAGACCTTCGACTGCTCCGGCTTCATCGACTTGTCGATCAGCACCTGCACGACTTCGCTCGGCTTGGTGGCGACCTGGCCCTCGATCACTTCGCCGGTGAAGCCGTCGATCGAGATGAAGTCGCCGTCCTTGAGCGTGCGGCCGCCGGCGGTGACGGTGCGGGCCTTGTAGTCGATTTGCAGGGCATTGCAGCCGACGATGCAGACCTTGCCCATCTGCCGGCTGACGAGGGCGGCGTGGCTCGAAGCGCCGCCGAACGCGGTGAGGATGCCGTCGGCGGCCTGCATACCGCGGATGTCTTCCGGACTCGTCTCGCGGCGGACGAGGATCACGCCCTTGCCGTTTTTCTGCACCCACTCCTCGGCCTCGTCCGCGAAGAACTTGATGCGGCCGGTTGCCGCGCCGGGCCCGGCGTTGATCCCCTTGGCGAGCAGCTTGCCGCCGTCGATCGCCTTGCGCTTGGCCTGCGGGTCGAAGATGGGTTGGAGTAGCTGATTCAGGTCGTCGGGAGGGAGTCGGCCGGCCGTGAGCGCTTCTTCCTTCTTGATC
>DATJGQ010000247.1:0-2410 GCA_035494815.1 Gemmataceae bacterium | reverse complement strand
GGCGGGCCTTTCTATTGACGTAAATCCTTGCTGAGCCAGCGGAGAGGGAGGGATTCGAACCCTCGGTACGGTTGCCCGTACACCGGTTTTCGAGACCGGCCCATTCGACCACTCTGGCACCTCTCCGGGTCGCCGTCGCTGTTTTATGGCCGCCGTCCGCGGCCGACTACCCGTCCAAGCACCGGCTACCGACATATCAGAGGCTTTGCCGTGCCGATAAAATGATAGAGGAACACGGACCTTTGGGTTGAAACTCCGATGACCGAACCAACGCCGAATACCGAATCGTCGCCGGGAATGTATCTCACCGTCTTGCCAGGGCCGACCCGCAAGCGGACGCCGGGATTGTACTATTATCGCCTCGTCTACCGCGACGCGATCCCCGAGCAGCCGGGGTGCGCGGCCGTTTGGCAAGTGCGTGGCGGTCGGCTGCGATACCAAATCGCGCTGGAGCGCGACACGGCCGGCCGGTATCACTGGCACTGCACCTGTGCCGACGCCGTTTACCGGGCCGAAGAAGCCGGCCGGGTGTGCAAGCATGTCCGCGGGCTGTGCGAGTTCACGCCCGCACTGCCGCCGCCGGTCGTGCATCTGCGACGGTCCGCCTGAAACGACTCACCGGCCGTCCGGCGGGTTCACGGGCGTCAGTTGAAAAACGACGTCCACCCACTCCCGCGTCGTCCGCACGCTGCGACGGAACCGGCGGAGAGCCCCGGTCTGGGGGTCGAAATCCGCCGACAGGAACGTCCGCGGCGCGTCCGGCTTTTCGCTCTGGCTGACGAACGCCTCCACGAACGACAGCCACCCGGCCATGTCGTAATCGCCGAGAACATGATCCGGAAGCGGTTGGCCGTTAATCGTGCCCGACCGCGCTTTGCCGCCACGAACCTGGACCGTGATCCGGTCGCGGGTCTTGTCGCCGCCCGCGGTCGTGGGGCCGATCGTCTTGACGATGACCAGGTCGTAATCCTTGGGGCCGTCCCGATCCCACAAGTCCTGCGCCGCCCGCAACTGGTCCATCGTGAGCCTCTGGCGGGCGCTGTAAAGTAAGTTGATGGTGATCGCGGCGACCGCCAGGATTGTCAGGACGACGAAGAACCAGATCCAGCCGCGGTTTCGCTGCATTGGCCGACTACCGCCTGTTGTGCGCGAACACTTCCGGCCGTTCGCCCTTCGCGATCACGACGACGCCTTGGTCCGTGACGGTGAAGCCGCGCTCGCGGTCGTGATGGGTGTCGTAGCCGATCACCGTGTGTGGCGGCAATCGCACGTCCTTGTCGATGATCGCGCGGCGGATGCGGCAATAGCGGCCGATGTCGACCCGGTCGTAGAGGATCGACTCCTCGACGATCGCGTAGCTGTTGATGCGGACGTTGGTCGAGAGGAGGCTTCGCCGGACATATCCGCCGGAGATGATGCAGCCGTTGCAGACCATGCTGTCGAGCGCCTCGCCGCGGCGCGCCTGGCCGGGCGGGCCGTCGGCGGCGAAGACCGTCTTCGGCGGCGGCAGCATCGGCTGAAACGTGCGGATCGGCCAGTCCGGATCGTAAAGGTTTAGCACGGGGTCGATCTCGACCAGGTCCATGTTCGCCTGGAAGTAAGCGTCGAGCGTTCCGACGTCGCGCCAGTACGGCATCGCCTTGCGGTTGAGATCACGGAAGCGGAAGGCGAAGACGCGGTGCGACTTGACCATGTGCGGAATAACGTCGTTGCCGAAATCGTGACTGCTGTCCGGCCGGGCGGCGTCGTCGCAGAGCAGGTCGTACATCGTCTTGGCGGTGAAGACGTAAATGCCCATCGACGCGAGGAAGTGATCCGGATCGCCGGGCATCGGGTCGCATGAGGTGGGCTTTTCGAGGAAACCGGTCACGCGGCCGCTCGCGTCCGATTGCACGACGCCGAACTGCCGCGAGTCGCGGAGCGGCACGGGGATGCAGCCGACGGTCAAGTCGGCGTTCGTCTCGAGGTGGGAGCGGATCATCTCGCCGTAGTTCATCTTGTAGATATGGTCGCCGGCCAGAATCAGGACGTACCGCGGCTCCTCCTTCTCGATCGAGTAGATGTTTTGATAAATGGCGTCGGCGGTGCCCTTGTACCAGTGCTCGTCGATCCTCTGCTGCGGCGGCAGGATGTCCACGTACTCGCCCATTTCGGGACTCAAGAAGCTCCAACCGAGACGGAGGTGGCGATCGAGCGAGCGGGCCTTGTACTGCGTGAGGACGAGCACGCGGCGGAGGCCGGAATTGATGCAGTTGGAGAGTGTGAAGTCGATGATCCGGTATAGTCCGCCGAACGGGACCGCCGGCTTGGCCCGGTCGCGGGTGAGCGGTTCGAGGCGGGTGCCTTTGCCGCCGGCCAGGATCAGGGTCAGGACGTCGCGCATGCTGCGCCTCGGCGGGGGGCGATGACG
>DATJGQ010000246.1:0-3077 GCA_035494815.1 Gemmataceae bacterium | reverse complement strand
CGTAGGGTGGGCCGAGTCTTCGAGGCCCACCAGTGGGGTGAACGAGCAAGATGGTGGGCCTCGAAGACTCGACCCACCCTACCATCGGTGTCGGGAACCTAGAATAAGACGAATTCGGTCGTCTGTCACGTGGCAGATCCCATGCTCCCGCATCTCGAAGACACCATCGTCGCTCTGTCGTCCGCGCCGGGGCCGGGCGCGCGGGCGATCGTCCGGCTGAGCGGATCGCAGGCCCTCCGCATCGCCCGCACCGTGTTTCACGCCGCGGAAGTGCCTGACGCGATCGCCAGGCGACTGTACGAAGGGAATCTCCTGCTGGCCGGGCTGAGCGCGCCGGTGCCGGCGGCGATTGGCGTCTTTCCGGCTCCGCGGACCTACACCGGCCAGGAGGTTGTCGAAATCCACACCGTCTCTTCGATGCCGATCGTCGAGGCGCTGACGAGCGCCCTCCTGAATGCCGGGGCACGAGCCGCCCAGCCCGGCGAGTTCACGTTACGTGCCTTTCTTGCAGGCAAACTCGACCTGACCAAGGCGGAAGCCGTCCTCGGCGTGATCGAGGCGGGCGACCGGGAGCAACTCGGCCAGGCACTCTCGCAGCTGGCCGGCGGCGTCACGCGGCCGCTCCAGGGACTGCGCGACGACCTCCTCAGCCTGCTCGCCGACGTCGAGGCGGGGCTCGACTTCGTCGACGAGGACATTAGCTTCGTCCGTCGCGACGACCTGCTCATCCGCCTCGCGAAGGGGTTGGCGCAGGTGACGCTGGCCCGCAAACAACTCGACGAGCGGGCGACGAGCGACCGGCCGTTTCGCATCGTCCTCATCGGCCGGCCCAACGTGGGCAAGAGCAGCCTGTTCAACGCCGTCGCGGGCACCGGGGCCGATGCGCTCGTCAGCCCTCATTCGGGGACGACCCGCGATTATCTCGTCAAGCGGATCGACTTGGACGGCATCGCGGCCGAACTCGTCGACACGGCCGGCCGCATGTTGGCCCGTGACCTCATCGAAGAACAGGCACAGTCCCTGGGCCGCGACCAGTCCGAGCAATCCGACCTGATCGTGCTCTGCGTCGAGTCCGGCGAGGTGCCCGACGCGAACCAAAATGCGTTTTTAAACTCGACGGGCCGGACGCCGGTTGTCGCGGTGGCAACGAAGTGCGATCTAGCGGCACCTGCGACGGAATGGTTGGCAACCAGTACACGAACCGGCGAGGGATTAGACGCGCTTCGTCGGGAGTTCGTCGCTCGGGCGCGGGCGCATGCAAGGCCGTCGTTGGCGCCGAGCCTCAGCCGCTGTCGACATCACGTCGATGCCTGCCTGGATCACCTGCGAAAGGCTCACTCGGCCGTCCTTTTCGACGATCCGCCGGAAGTGCTGGCGTTGGAGCTGCGGGCGGCTTTAGAGCAGTTGGGAGCAATCGTCGGGGCGGTCTACACGGACGATCTGCTCGACCGGATCTTCAGCCGGTTCTGCATCGGAAAATAGTTGCTTCCAACGTTTTTCGACCGCATTACGCGCAGACCATTCGCCGGGAGCGTCGACGGACCCACCAGAGGCTGGCAGCCGCGGCGCCGAGCAAGGTCAGGCTGCCGGGCTCGGGCACAGGCGCTAGTTCAATCTGGAGTGCGTTCAGCGGAGCACGAAGTGTCGCTGAGGTAGAGAACTGGGGCGTGGTGGTTATGGTGAACGAGGGGCCGGTTACGCCGAAGAAAACGATATAGTTGCCGGCGGGCGTATTCGCTTGTTGGTTCGTGTTCGACGAACTCGGAACTTGCACGAACGTGCCGCTGAAATTCGTGTTGGCCGCATCCCGCCCGAAAAGCGTGGTGCCGCCGATCGTGAATGATGACACGCGGTTGTCACCGCCGTTGTCGCCGTCGAAGTAGACCCAGACGTTGTAGCGTGAATTCGCGAACGCGGCGGGTAGACCCGACACGTTGACCGTGGTGGTCGACGTACTGCTCGAGTCGAGGTAACCACGCATCAGCGTGCCGTCGGTGGTGAACGGAACCGGGTCGGGCAGGCTCCAGGGATTGTTTGAGCCGCTGGCTGTCACGCTGGCGGTCGTCGCCGCACCGGTTGACAGAACCAGGTTGGACGTCGTGCCGTTGGTGGACGGGGCGTTGTTCCAGTTGGCCTGGGGCAAGGCGCCGGCCACTTCCGACGGGACGAGGTCGTATGGGCCCGGCCGTGTGCCCGGCCCACCAGCACCTGACCCGTTAAAGTTGATGCCGATCACCTGGGCAGGTGAGAAGGCTGCGAGCCACATGGTTGCGGCGGTGGCGAGCCAGCTTGCCGCTGCGAATCTGGAGAGCGTCATAGAGCGACCTCGGAGTAAAGTGCACGGTCCCAGGCACGAAGCAGTGCAGCGAGTCGCGGGTCAGTGCACGTAACCGAAGACGGAGTTTAGCGCGAGAATCGGCCGGACACAAGAAAAAAATGAAAAGTCTTTACGGAGCCGGCGTCGGCACCAGCCGTCCGTCCCTGCGGAGCCGGTGAGCCCGCAGTGCGGAATCGGATAGTTTCTGAAAAAACACGAAGTCCGCCGGCGCGCCGGCGTCGAACCGGGGGATCGGAAGACCGAGCAGCTCGCGCGGGCGAATGCTCGCCATCTCCACCACGTCACGCAACTCAACCAGTCCAAGCTTGAGGACATGGTTGACGCACGAGTCCAGGAACACGGCCGCTCCGGCCAGGAAGCCGGTGCCGGGCAGAACGACCTTTCCCTCCGGCCGCACTTCGAATTCGCTGCCCCAAATCTGATATCGTCCTGGCGGCAACCCGGCGAGGCTGCTCGCATCGGAGATGAGGACGGTCCGCGTCGGTGTCTTCACTCTAAGGATGCTCTTCAATACCGCCGGCGGTAAGTGATGGCCGTCGGCGATGATGCTCGCCCACAACTCATCGGCGGCGAGTTGTTCCCAGATGTAATTCGGGTGTCGGGGCAACGTGGCGTGCGCGCCGTTGCCGAGATGCGTGCTCAGCCGGGCTCCGGCTTTGACAGCATCCCGGATGCACGCGGGCGTCGCGGCGGTGTGCCCGATCGAAACGACGACACCCGCGCCGACCAGTCGTTCGAT
>DATJGQ010000245.1:0-3634 GCA_035494815.1 Gemmataceae bacterium | reverse complement strand
CCAGGCCGCCTGCTCGACGAGTGCGAGGTCGCGCTCGGCCGGTTTGCCGACTTTGACAACCAGGACGCCCGGCCCTGGCTGTCGCAGGAGTCGCAAACACGCTTCGGCCTGCCGCGACTCGCGCCGCGTCCAGCGCTCGGCCTCCGATAATGCGGCGAGCGCCTCGGCGAGTCGGCCGTCCCGCTCGAAGACGACGATCTGCGGGTGCTGCATCTCGAATCAGTTCACGGCGACAACAGTTCTTTGACGGCGTCGCGCTCTTCCTGTAGTTCTTTGAGCGTCGCGTCGAACTTCGACTTGCCGAAGGCGTCCAGCTTGACGCCGTCGACGACCTTGCAATTGCCCTTCCCGTCGGTGCGGCACGGGTATCCGAACACCATCCCGGCCGGCACGCCGTACTCTCCTTTTGAGACGGTCGCGGCGCTGACCCAGTCGTCGGCCGGCGTCGCCTTGAGCAGGCTCTTGAGATGATCGATCGCGCCGTTGGCGGCCGAGAACGCCGACGACAGGCCGCGCTTCTCAATGACTTTCTTGCCGCGATCCTGACACTGCGGCACGAACGTCCCCTCCAGCCAGGCGCGGTCGGTGATGACTTGCGTTGCCGGCTTGCCGTTGATCTTGGCGTTGGTGAAATCGGGAAATTGCGTGTTCGAGTGGTTGCCCCAGATGGTCATGCAGGTGACCGATTCGTTCGGCACGCCCGCTTTCTTGGCCAGGGCGGCGACGGCGCGGTTATGGTCGAGACGGGTCATCGCCGTCCAGCGCTCGGCGGGGATGTCGCGGCCGTTCGAATAGGCGACGAGGCAGTTCGTGTTGCAAGGGTTGCCGACGATGAGGATGCGGACGTCGGACGCAGCGCTGGCCGCCAGCGCCTTGCCCTGCCCGACGAAGATCTTTCCGTTCATGCCGAGCAGGTCTTTCCGCTCCATATCTTTCTTGCGCGGGAACGCGCCGACCAGCAGGGCATAATTACAGCCGGCGAACGCCTTGTTCGGGTCGTCGGTCAGGACGACATCCTCCAGCGTCCGGAAGCCGCAGTCCTCCAACTCCATCGCCACGCCTTCGAGCGCCTGCATCGCCGGGGTGATTTCGAGAAGTTGCAGGATTACCTTGCGGTCGGGGCCGAACACCTCGCCGGAGGCGACTCGCGGCAGGATCGAATAGGCCACTTGCCCGGCGGCCCCTGTGACGGCGACGCGGATGGGGGTAGTCATGGTTTTCGTCCCGAGTAAAAAAGTCACCACGGAACACACGGAAAACACGGAAAAAGAAAGCACCTTTTCATTTCCGTGTTTTCCGTGTGTTCCGTGGTGACTTTTTACTCAGCACCCAGCACTCAGGAAAGCTCATGGCCGTCAAAGTTGGCATCAACGGGTTCGGCCGCATCGGCCGGCTGGTCTTCCGCGCGATCGTCGAGCAGGGCCTGCTCGGCAAGACGCTCGACGTCGTGGCCGTCAACGACCTCGTCCCCGCCGACAACCTCGCGTACCTGCTCAAGTACGATTCCACGCAAGGGCGGTTCCAGGGCGAGGTCGACAGTCAGAAGTCTACCGGCGCCGCCGAGGACGACACGCTCGTCGTCGACGGTCACAAGATCAAGTGCCTGGCCGTGAAGGAAGGCCCCGCCGCCCTGCCCTGGAAGGCGCTCGGCGTCGAGTACGTGATAGAATCGACCGGCCTGTTCACGGACGCCGAAAAGGCGAGGGGCCACATCACGGCCGGGGCCAGGAAGGTCATTATCTCCGCGCCCGCGAAGGGCGAAGACATCACGATCGTCATGGGCGTCAACCACGAAAAGTACGACACCGCCAGGCACAACATCATCTCCAACGCGAGCTGCACGACGAATTGCCTGGCGCCGGTCGTGCACGTCCTGCTCAAGGAAGGGTTCGGGATCGAGGAAGGGCTGATGACGACGATCCACAGCTACACGGCGACGCAGAAGACTGTTGACGGCCCCTCGAAGAAGGACTGGAAGGGCGGCCGCGCGGCGGCGATCAACATCATCCCGTCGACCACGGGAGCGGCGAAAGCGGTCGGGTTGGCGATCCCCGAGATCAAGGGCAAACTGACCGGCATGTCGTTTCGCGTGCCGACGCCGACCGTGTCGGTCGTGGACCTGACGGTCAAGACGGCCAAGGATACCAATTACAAAGACATCTGCGCCGCGATGAAGCGGGCGAGCACCAGCTATCTCAAGAACATCCTGGAGTACACCGAGGACGAGGTCGTCTCGAGCGATTTCATCCACGACCCGGCGTCCAGCATCTTCGACGCGGGTGCGGGCATCGAGTTGAACAGCCGGTTTTTCAAGCTGGTGAGCTGGTACGACAACGAATGGGGCTATTCGCACCGGTGCGTGGATCTGCTGAACTATATGATCAAGAAAGAAAAGTAGAGAGACATCGAAACGCTGAGTTTGCACCATGGCCAAAAAGACCATCAAAGACCTGACCGACCTGAAGGGCCAGCGGCTCCTGATCCGCGTCGATTTCAACGTCCCGCTCGAGGCGGACGGGGCCATCGCGAACGACCGCCGCATCCGCGCCGCGCTGCCAACGATCCAGTACGGCCTCGAACGCGGCGCCTCCGCCGTCGTGATGAGCCATCTCGGCCGGCCGAAGGGCGACCCCGCCAAGGACGCCCCGTTCAAGATGGACCGCGTCGCCGCGCGACTTAAGGAACTGCTCGGCACTCCGGTACACAAGGTCGATCAGGTCGTCGGGGATAAGGCGACGGCCGCCGCGGCGGCACTCAAACCCGGCGAAGTGCTTGTCCTTGAGAATTTGCGATTCCACCCCGGCGAGCAGGCCGGCGACCCGGCGTTCGCGCAGCAGCTCGGTTCGCTTGGTAGCGTGTACGTCAACGACGCATTCGGTACCTGTCACCGCAAGGACGCGTCTATGGTGGCGGTGCCGGCGGAGATGAAAGGCAAACCGCGCGTCGTCGGCCTGTTGGTCAGCAAGGAACTCGACGTCCTGAATCAGTTGTTGAACAACCCGAAGAAGCCGATGATTGGCGTCCTCGGCGGGGCGAAAGTTTCGGACAAGATCGGCTTCATCAAGGCGATGTTGCAGCGCGTCGACCGGCTGTTGATCGGCGGGGCGATGGCCTACACGTTCATGGCCGCCCTCGGCAAGCCGACCGGCAAGTCGCGCGTGGAGAAGGATAAGGTCGACGTCGCCAGGCAACTCCTCGACCTGGCCAAGACGAAGATCACGCTTCCGGTCGATTTCGTCGTCGTCGACAAGCCGGACGCGACCGCGAAGACCCAGATCGTCGAGGCGGGCATCCCCGACGGCCTGGAAGGACTCGACATCGGCCCCAAGACGCGGTCGCAATACGCCGATGAGATCGCCAAGGCGGCGACGGTAGTCTGGAACGGCCCAGTGGGCAAGTTCGAGGACGAGCCATTCAGCCACGGGACCAAGGCGATCGCCAAGGCGATGGCCGACTCGAAAGCGGTGACCGTCGTCGGCGGCGGCGAGACGGCTGAGGCGGTCGAAGAATTCGGACTCGATTCGAAGATGACGCACGTTTCCACGGGTGGCGGCGCGTTCCTGGAGTACATCGCGGGGACGCCCTTCCCGGCGTTGGCCGAAATCGACGACAAGTGAAGGCGCCGTCGGTCAGA
>DATJGQ010000244.1:0-2478 GCA_035494815.1 Gemmataceae bacterium | reverse complement strand
CAGCAGGCCGTCGGTCGGGCGCGTGTCGATGCCGACCAGCACGTCGGCCCCGAGCCCGGTCACGGGGATCGTCTGCGTGATCGTGCCGGGCGTGGCGCTGTCGAAGAACAACAGCGCGTTCGCGGGCGTCAGCCCGATCAGCGAGACGGGGAGCCAGCGTTCCTCCAAGGGATGGAGGCGCAGCCGGGGCGGGACGCACATACGGGGGCGGCGGGGGGATTTAGTCATGGCGTGGATGTTCCGGGTCGCCGGCCGCGCGCTTGGCGCAGCCCGGCAGAAATGTCGTCAGTCGGTTCCTCGCCGGCACAGCCGTTCGTGCCAGATTGCGCAGCTTGCCCAGTTTTCGGTTTGAGTCGTAACACACCATGGCCCGTGATGCAAGAAACAAATCCCCTCGGGGCAACACGTGCCTTGCCGAGGGACTTTCCCAGGTTCACTAAACTGGCTGACTGGCGAAAGCCTGCAACCAACCGCCAGGTCGCCGGGTTTTCCGCGACGAGTCGGTTGAACCAATTCTGCCAGGATTGCCGATGACAGGCCGTCAGGATCGAGGCGCGACGCCAGCTGGTAGCGGACGGCCCCGATCGCTGCGGCACATTGAACCCCGGAGGGGATCGTGAACCGGCTCAAACAGCTCACCGCCGTCGCGCTGCCTGCGGTCCTGGCGTCCGCGGTCGCTGCGGCCGACCCGGATGGGCCGGTCCTGCACCCCATCACGCCGACGATGTTCCGGCCGCGGGGCCCGGCGACCTCGGCGTGCGACACGCCGGTCGGGCCGTTTTCAATGCCCTACTGCGGCGTTTGCCCGCCGGGTGTCGCCCCGCCCACGGTGCCGACCCCGACTCAGCCGGGTCAGCCGCCGACCACCGCCCCTGACCAGGTCACGCCACCGTCGCCGGAGACGTCGCCATTCTCGTTCACGGGAGAGGCGTCGGCGCTGGCCCTAAGCGGCGGCTCTGCGTCCGTCAACATGGCAGGGAGCCTCAACGGCGTCAGCTACATTACGACCCTCGTCCGCCGCCAGACCTTCCCCGCCCAGTTCCCGATTGTGGACGCCTTCAGCCGCCAGCCGATCCGACTTTCCAACCCGATCCCAGTCCCTGTGGACTTCGTCAGCACGATTCAGGCGTTCGACGCGACCCGCGGGACGGCCCTGATCGCGGAAAACGAAAGCCCCCGGCCGCAGACCCGCGCGTACGCCCGCTTCCAGTACTTCGGCGGCGTCCCTGCCATCACGGCGCGTAACACGGGCATCGCCACCGTGCCGGCGATCAACGACCCGGCGCTGTTGGCCGCCGTCCAGACCGAGATCGCCTTCCAGAACCAGATCGAGGCCGCCGCCGGCAACCCGCCGATCCTCGGCACGCCCGCCGACGCCGCCCGCATACTCTCAAACCAGGTGCTCTCGCAGCTGACGCCGGAGCAACTCGCGCTCCTCGGCCGACTGGGCCGGAACAAGATCGTCCACCGTGAGGTGTTCGGGTTCGAGGCGGCCTTCTGGAACAACATCGCGTCCGTCGGCCTGCGCGTGCCCACGTTCCAGCAGAGCGGCGACGGCAGCTTCGGCCGCGACGATTTCGGCGACCTGACCGCCATTTCCAAGGTCGTGATCTGGGATGACCCGGCCACCGGCGACCTGCTGTCCGGCGGCCTGGCGGTGACCGCCCCGACCGGGCCCGGCATCGAAACGATTGACGGGACCGTCCGGTCGGTGCTCTTGCAACCGTACCTCGGCTCGATCCACAACTTCACGCCGCGGCTCAGTTCCATCGGGTTCATGGGCCTGGTGGTGCCGACCGACGAGCGCGACGTGACGTTCCTCTATACCGACTTCGGCCTGTACTACACCATGTACCGCAACGCCGACCCGAATGCCATCCTCACCGCCCTGATCCCGGCGGCAGAGGTCCACGTCATCACGCCGCTGAACCACCGCGGCACCGAGAGCACGCCGATCGGCATGCCCGACCTGGTCACGTTCACCGGGGCCGTCCACGCCTTCCTGGCCGACAACATCCTCCTGTACGGTGCCGTGTGCGTACCGGTGACCGGCCCGAAGCCGTTCGACATCGAAGCCCAGGCGGTGCTGGAGTATCGGTTCTGACGGGCGACCTGCGACCAGTTCGCCGCAGACGTTGCGGACGACGGCGGGACAACGTCGGGGCCGTCCAGTCGTGGCGAAGGCCAATAAGATCAATTGACGAAACCGGACCGCGGGGCGACGGCCCCCTCGCCCGAGTTGAGGGGAGACGCAAAGGGACATTCACTGATACGTTGAACGATTGCCCTTCCCGCCTCACACGTTGATCCCGACGGCCCGCGTCAGGGCCAGCGCGTTCCGCTGCCGCACGACGCCCGGCCGCAGGGTGTCGTCGAAGGCGAGCCGGTCGCCCTTCAGCCGCTCGTCGAAGTGGACGTTGGCCCCCGGCCGACCGAACCCGTCGGCGACCGACGTCAGGGCGAGGTCGTGCGTCGTCG
>DATJGQ010000243.1:0-3854 GCA_035494815.1 Gemmataceae bacterium | reverse complement strand
GTGGGAGCGCTTCGAGCGCTCCCTCGCTCCGCTCGATCCGGCGGAACGAAAACGGTTAGATTGCCCTATCCTCGTTGACCCTATCTAGCTATAAGCCGGCCGCCGGAACGTCCGTCGTTCGGAGGCCGCCATGTCCGCGTTCGGTCGTGCGGGGATGCTGTCGCTGGGGCTGCATCTCGCGGCCGTCGCCGGGATGTGTATCGAGCTGGTTCGACAGGGGCCGGTCGGGGCTCCGGTGCGCGCCGAAAGGTTGACGCAGGACGTCGGCGTCGTAGCGCTGGCGGAGCCGGAAGTGAAACTGGCGCCCGCTGTATCGCCACCGCAGCCGCCCGCCCCGTTCCCGCAGCCAGCCACGGTGGCGCAGTCCCCGCTTTCCGACCCTCCGCCGCTGCCGCACTCGATTATGGCGTTACCGACGCCGGATGTGCGACCGGCAGTTTATGCCGAACCGGTCAAAGGCCCTTCTGGCCCGCCGCCCGTGGTGCCCGCTTCCGGCCCGGTGACGTCGACGTTCTTCTCCTTGCGGGCGGTGGGCAAATCGGTCGTCTACGTCATCGACCGCTCGTCCAGCATGGGGATCGACGGGCGATTCGACCGCGCCCGGGAGCAGGTGATCGCCAGTCTGCGGCAGTTGCCGGCGGACGCCCGGTTTCAGGTGATTGCTTATGACCGGACGGCCCTGACGCTGCGGCTCGGCACCGGCGGGCTGGCGACGGCGTCGCAGGCGAACGTGGAGACGGCGGCCGCCGCACTCTCGGCGATGGCGTCTGAGGGTGCCACCGATCATGTCCGGGCCCTGACGCTCGCCCTGTCGTTGCGGCCGGACGTGGTTTACTTCCTTACCGACGAGGACGACCTCACCGCGGCGGACGTGGCGCAAATCACGCAGTTCAATCGTGGCCTGGCGAGCATTCACGCCCTGTGCCTGGTCGCGCCGACGGCGGTCGACACGCCGATGCGGAACCTGGCCCGACAGAATCGCGGCGAGTTCCGCGTCGTCGGGCCGTGAATTCGTTTTTCGTTTGGGTGTTTACGGGGGGTGGGGTCTGGCGAACGAATCTGAACGCACAAAAACGAATCTGAACGAATCTGAACGAATCTGAACGAACCTGAATGAGACAAACGGCAGTGCGAGGGCGGCGGCCTGGACGGTAGGCGAGGCTATTCTGGGAGCCAACCGCGGCCTTCGTCCCGGACGAGTGTTGCCAGCGCCGCGATCCACGCCGGGTGGTCGTTCAGGCAGCGGCACTGATGCAAGTCCGTCCCGCCGGCGTGGCGGAAGGCTTCTTTGGACTCATAGCCGATCTCGTCGAGCGTTTCCAGACAGTCGGCGGTGAAGCCCGGGGTGGCGACGAAGACGCGCTTGACGCCCTTGCCCGCCAGCTGCCGTAGCACGTCGTCGGTATACGGCCGCAGCCATTCGTCGCGGCCGAAGAGCGATTGATAGGATTGCGTCCACTTGTCGGCCGGCCAACCGAGGCGGGCGACCAACGCGTCGCGGGTCGCCGCGCAGTGCGCGGGGTACGGATCGCCCCGGCGGGCGTACTCCTGCGGCAGGCCGTGGAAGGAGAGGACGTAATGTTCCGGCTCCCAGCTCAGGTTTTTGAGCTCGTCGCGGATCACCGCCGTGACCGCGTCCAGGTAGGCGGGGTGATCGTAATACGGCGGCACGACGCGCAGGGCGGGCACGCGGCGCTCCGTCATCAGGGCCTGGAACAGTCCGTCGGTCGCGCTAGCGGTGGTCGTCGCGGAGTACTGTGGGTACATCGGCACGGCGATCAGCCGGTCGACGCCAGTTGCGATCATCTCGCGGACGACGTCGCCGAGCGGCGGGTTGCCGATCTGCATGCCGAACCGGACGAGCGTCCCGGGCAGTGCTTCCTGCAGCAGTTCGGCCTGGCGGCGGGTGTAATGGAGGAGCGGCGAGCCGGTCTGGGCGTCCCAGATGCGGCGGTATTTCGCGGCCGATTGCGCTGGCCGGCGCGGCAGCACCAACAGCGGAATGATCACGCGGCGTGCGAAAGCCGATTCGATGACGCGCGGGTCGGCGAGGAACTGGCGGAGGTAACGCCGCAGCGCCGGAGTGGTGGGGGCGTCGGGCGTGCCGAGCTGGACGAGGAGAATGCCGACCATAGTGGGTAGTGGATAGTGCGTAGTGGATAGCGAAAAGCCGAATTCACTACCCCCTACCCACTACCCACTACCCACTATCTCATCCCTTCTTCTTGCACCCCGGCCCTTCCTTGGCGTCCATTTTTTCGGTGATGTGGCCGGTGCCGGCAGCCTTGATCTCGGCCGCCTTGTCCTTGTTGATCTGGATCCAGTTCTGCCACTGGGCGGGCACGTTCGCCTCGGCGAAGATCGCCTCGACCGGGCATTCCGGCACGCACGCCTCGCAGTCGATGCAATCGACGTCGTCGATGTACAACATCATGTCGTCCATGTAGAAGCACTCGACCGGGCAGACCACGCAGCAGTCGGTGTACTTGCAGTCGTTACACGGTTCGCAGACGGTGTGAGTCATAACGGGACATTCCCTCAAAGCGCCGGCCGGACGAGGCCACCCTGGCCCCGCGGGCCGGCCGGGACACCACAGAGTCTATAGCCGCGGCAGGGCCGGGCGTGTGCCCATTAGTATTAGGCGCGGGGCGGGCGGAGGGCAATTGATTTCAGATTGCAGATTTCAGATTGCAGATTGAAAGACCCGTCTTCCAATCTGCAATCTGAAATCTGCAATCTGAAATTCTCCTACGGCGTTTGCCGCGGCATGTGCAGGTTTTGAGATGCGCCCGGCGGGATCGTCGCGGACGTCGTCCGCACGGCCGGGCCGTCGCTGTGGTCAATTGTAAAGGACGCCGGCTCGGCGAAGAGCGGCGAGCCGTTCTCCGGATCATACCGCAAGGCCAGGTGGACCTTGCTCAGGTTCGTGCGATAGCTGCCCCACGGCAAGAAGAGCGTATAGCCCATCCCGAACGTGTCCTTCCGGGCGAGCCGTTTGAGCGTGTCCTTGTCGATGGTCCACTCTTCGATCTTGAGGCCGCCGGGCTGCGGGCCGCTGTCGTCGAAGAGTTCGACGAAGATGCCGCCGTCGCCGAGCATCGGATCCTTAACCTGCTCGTCGAACAGGTACAGCCGGCCCATCAGCCCGGGGCTGGGCACGCCGTTGTGAACCGGGTCCGGAGCCATTTGAACCTTATGGCTCCAAGTCATGACCGCCTGACACGGCGGGCTCGGGGGCGGCGGCGCGACGCCGACGCACGACTTGCACTTGTCCATGACCAGGCAGCCGGGCACGGCCCAGAGCGCGAGCAGCAGTCCTGCGACGGCTGCGGGTCGCGTCAATCGCGTCGAAGGGGATGCCATGCTCGGGACTCCTTTCCCTGAGACGGGGATGCGGGTTGCGGCGGCTCGTTGGCCGGCTGTTGATAGCTCGCCGGCGCCAGCGTCGGGCCGTTCGGTTGATTAGCCGGCGTCTGAGGCGAAGTCGATTAGGCCTGGCCCGGCGGCGGAACGGTCGGCGCCGGCGGCGCGGCCGGCGGCATGACCGGCGCTGGGGTCGGGGTCGGCGTGGCGGCCGGGGCGGGCAAGACCACCGGTCCGTTGTCCGGGATCAGTTGCCCCGGCCCGACGTGCACGACCGGCGGCTGTGACTCGGTCGGATACAGTCCGGGCAATGAACCGTGAATCTTCACGACGTCGCTCTCGATCCAGTGCATCCGCCGCGCTTCCTCGGCGCCGATCCGGTCATGGTCCTCCTGGGTCCGGATGATGTGCGGGGTCAGGATCACCAGCAGCTCGGTCTTCTGCCGCAGCTGGGTCCGGTAGCGGAACGCCGCCCCGATGTACGGCAGGTC
>DATJGQ010000242.1:0-4681 GCA_035494815.1 Gemmataceae bacterium | reverse complement strand
GCGGCTCCTCCATCTCCAGCTTGTCGACCTGCGGAATGACCGGGATGCGGATGCCGTAGTTGTCGCCGTTGCCGAACGCGATGCCGAGCACCGTCGTCTCATCGAGCTGGGCTTTCTGATGCAATAGGACGGTGACCGTCTTGTGTGGGCTTCCGCGCTCCGCTGGCGCGTCGTGGCTAAACGTCGGATTGATGGTCACTTTTTCGATTTTCCAGTCGGTCAGGCCCTTGCCGTAGACCCAGTTCTGGAACAGGTCGTCCCACGGCTTGCCGGTGTATTCGGTCAGTTCCCGCTGGAAGTCGCTGACGCGGAGGATGCGGAAGTAGTACTTCCGGTAGATGTGGCGGAAGAAGTCGAACGTCGCTGCTTCGCCGAGGCGGTCCTCGATCATGCCCATGATCTTGCTGCCGCGGTCGTAGGCGCCGTTGAAGAGGCTGACGATGTTGCCGAACTGGTCCATCGTCTGCACGGCCGGGACCTGCTCGCCGCGGCGGATGCTGCCGGCCCGAGCGTAGAAGCGATAGTTCTCGCGGTGGATGTTCGGCAGCCATTTCAGCCCCCGCGGCCAGTCGAGCATCGCGTTGTTTTTGCCGTGCTCGGCGTTCAGAAGGCGGTGCGAGAAATAGGTGGCGGGCGCCTCGTCCATGAACGTCTCGGCGTAACCGTTCGTGCCGACGACCCCGTACCACCACTGGTGCAGAATTTCGTGGCTGAGCAGGTAATCGACGTACCCGCGGCCGAGATGCGGCATCTGGAAGACGCGGTGGTCGATCATGACCAAAGCGCCCTGCTCGTTGCCGTTCCACGGGAAGAACGATTCGACGATCGTAAAGTGCTTGTACGGATACTCGCCGAACCAGCGGCTGTACGCCGGCAGCGCGTCCTGGGCGATCTTGATCATCTCCTCGGCGTAATGCGCGTGCTCGGGCAGGGCGAACGTGCGGATCGTCACGGCCCCCGCCTGGCCGGTGAACTCCTGAAAGCGGTTGCTGCAGAAGACGGCGAAATCGCGGAGCGTGCAGGGTTCAATTTCGATCGTTTGCCAGCCGTTCTCGCCGGGCTTCGTCTCGCCGATCGGTCCGGAGCAGGCGAGCTTCTGGTCGGCCGGCAGCGTGACGTGCGCGCTGTAGACGCCCGCTTCGAGGAAGAACGGTTGGTGCCAGGGGATGAACGGCGTCGGCTGCCAGCCGGTCTCGTCGTAGACCGCGAGCGTGGGGAGCCAGTGCGTCAGGAACACGACGTCTTCCCAGTAGCCCCAGCGGCCCTGTTTGTTGGGGAGGTTGAGCGTGTATTCGAGTGCGACGGTGACCGATTCGCCCTTCTGGACGGGAGTCGGCAGCGGCACGACGAGCGCGGTGTCGATCTTCTGCTGGTAGTACGTGGCGAGCGTCGGGCGAGCGGCGGGGTTCATCCCCGTCGGGTTCGGTTCTTCCAGCGTTACCTGCGACACCTCGCCCGCGCGGCCTTTGGTGTCAACGGTGGTGCCAGGATGTTGCCGCAAGAGCTCGACTGTCTTGCCGAGTAAGAGCGCGTCGTCGGGCGCCATCCGGAAGTGCGGATAGACGTTGAACACCAACTCGAGGGCCGGCCGTTCGTGTCGGTTGGTCCAAGTGACGCGTTCGCTGACGTGCACGTTGTGCTGGGCTGGGTCGATGCGAATCGCGAGGTCGTAGCGCGGCAGGTCCGGCGGCGGCTCCAGCGCGCGGGCCGTCCCGGCGGGTCCGATGCAGGCACCTAGACCCCCAATGATCAGAACTAACCACCGACTGCGATACACTCTGCGGAGTCCCCCCAACGAATGCGAATCGGCCGTATACCGGGCGTAGTTCGCGCTGTCGAGGGCATCGCCCCGAGGTTGGCGGGCTCAGTAAACGGCGGCGGATGAAGGGAGGAAATAAGTAGCACACCGACCTGGGCTGTCGGCACAATGAAGCGTTTAGTCAAACAGAGGAAATCAGCCGATGACGACCTTTCGTTGTTTCATGTTTGGCGTTTTCGCGTGCGTCGGGCTGGCCGCAGCCGCGCCGCCGACGACCGATTGGGTCCGCACGGCGAAGAGCGGCCCGTGGTCGGACGCGGCGACCTGGGAAGGCGGGGCTGTTCCCGGGGCCGGGGCGAGAGTCTTGATTCGCCCGGGGCATGCGGTCGTTTACGACATGAACTCCGATCGGCCGATTCGGTCGATTTGCATCGGCGGGCGGTTGAGTTTTGCCCCGGAAAGGGACACGCGGCTCGATGTCGGCCTGATCAAAGTTCAGCCGGGCGACATGCCGAGCGAGGACGGTTTTGATTGCGATGCTCATTTGCCGGCGATTGCGGCCGATGTGCCCAAGCCTGCGTTGGAAGTCGGTACGCCCGATCGCCCGATCACCGCCAATGTCCTGATTCGCTTGGTTCCCCTCGAAGGCCTCGACGAAAAGTCGTGCCCCGCGATCGTCTGTTGCGGCGGCCGCATGGAGTTCCACGGCACGCCGATGAACCGCACGTGGGTCAAGCTCGGTGGGCCGGCCAAGGCCGATGACACGACCGTCTCACTCGCCGAGCAGGTGACCGGCTGGCGTGTGGGTGACCGCGTTTTTCTGACCGCGACGACACGACAGAATAAGCGCGCCGGCACCTTTAAGGCCAGCACCCGCGACAACACGCAAACCGAGGAGCGAGTCATCACGGCCGTCAACGGTACGCGGCTGACGTTTGACAAGCCGCTCGCGTTTGATCATCGCGCCGAAGGCGACTACCGCGGCGAAGTGGCGAATCTGAGCCGCAACGTCGTCGTCGAGTCGGCCGACCCCGCTAAGTCGCGCGGCCACACGATGTATCACCGCGGCTCGGCCGGCTCAATCTCTTACGCCGAGTTTCGCCACCTCGGCAAGCCGGGCGTACTTGGCCGCTACAGCCTGCACTTCCACCTATGCGGCGACACGATGCGCGGTAGTTCCGTCATCGGCGCCTCGATCTGGGACAGCGGGAACCGCTGGCTGACGATCCACGGCACCAATTACCTCGTGGTTCGCGATTGCGTCGGCTACCAGAGCCAGGGCCACGGCTTCTTCCTCGAAGACGGGACCGAAGTTTTCAATGTCCTCGACCGCAGCCTCGCCGTGCAGGCCTATACGACCAAGCCGCTGCCCGAGCAGGTGCTGCCCTTCGACCGCAACGACGGCTCCGGCTTCTGGTGGGCGAACAGTCTGAACAGCTTCACCCGCAACGTCGCCGCCGAGTGCGACGAATACGGTTACTTCTTCCAGGCGATCAAGTCGAAGGCGTTCGACACGGTTCTACCCGTGACGCAGCCGGACGGTTCGAAGCAGCGGGTCGACGTGCGGACGCTGCCGTTCGTGCGGTTCGAGGACAACGAGGCCCATTGTCAGCGGCGGCACTCGTTCAACCTTGGCGGCGGCGTGCCGTTCGGCAAACCGAACGTCGACGGCGTCGGCCCGGATGAGCGGCATCCGTTCGTCATCCATGGCTTCAGGGTGTGGAACGCGCACTGGGCGATTCACCCGGTTTCGCCGTCGGTCCTGGTAGACGGCCTGGACATGTTCGATTGCGAGTACGCCGTCTGGCGGCCGGTCTATGTCCGCCACTCGTACCGACATATCACGATGGACCGAATATCGGTGGACAAGGAACTGGCGCCCGAGGGCAAGCGGCCCGTCGAGGCGGACTATCCCAGGCCTCTCGAACCGACGGACGACCTGCCGCCGACGACGGTCATCACACACGTCACGCGCGTCGGCGGGAAGACGACGGTGCGCGGCACGACGGCCGACAATGGCGAAGTCCGCCGCGTCGTCGTGAACGGCCGCGAGGGCAAACCGCTGCGAGCGAATTTTGCCGAATGGGAAGTGACGATCGACGGCACGCCCTCGGAGCTGTCGGCGTATGCCGAAGATGCCGCCGGCAATCGCGAACCGCGGCCGCACATCGTCCGGACGGAACAGTAGGTCAGGCTGTGCCTGACTCTGCGAACGTCAGGCGCAGCCTGACCTACTATTCCGGGCGAGTTTCCGCCGGCGGCGTCACGCCGAGTTCCGTGTCTTCGTCCGAATGACAGCCGATGTGCGCGACCGTCCAGATGGCGACGATTGCGGTCACGATCCACGAAACACGATGCACGATGCACGATTTTCGTGTCTCGTGTCTGGTTTCCGTCGCCGTCATGGCAACTTCCACTGCTCGCGAAGGAAATCGACCGATTGGTCCAGCGTCTTGGTCAGGTCGTCGCCGATCCAGCCGTGGCCCCTGCCTTCCATCTCGACATAGCGAACCGGCACGCGGAGTTCTTTGAGCCTGGCGGCTAGCGCCTTCGTCTGATTCAGCGGGACGAGGTGATCGGCGGTGCCGTGAATGATTAAGTGCGGCGGCGCTCCTCTACGGACGAGCTGCAGCGGCGAGGCTTTGCGGTACAGGTCCGGCCGGTCCTTCAATCGGGCCCCGACCAGCGGCGCGAACACCTTTTCCTCGACGTCGGGCTTCCAATCGGTCGTGAAATCGGTCGGACCGAAGAGGTCGACGACCGCCTGCACCTTGCTCGACTGCTCGGGATGGCCGCCGTTGCCTTCCAGGCCGTCGGCGGGTTCGGAATCGCCGAGCAGGCAGGCGAGATGTCCGCCGGCCGAGTAGCCCCAGGACGCGATGTGATCGGGATCCACATGGTACTTAGCGGCGTTCGCCCGCA
>DATJGQ010000241.1:0-2846 GCA_035494815.1 Gemmataceae bacterium | reverse complement strand
CCGGCGTTGCGGCCCTGGGTCGGCAAGGATCGCATCGGGCCGCGGTGACCGAGGAGTGACGCCCATGGGTACGAAGCCGCAAGCGGCAGGGATCGTCGCGGTCCTTGTCGCATCATATCTCTGCGCTTCCGGTGTCACGCCGGAAACGCGGCCCGCTGCGAAACACGACGTCTATGGCGACGCCCTGCCCAACGGCGCCATCTCGCGCATGGGCACGGTCCGGTTCCGTCACGGCGGACGCATCACGCAGATCGCCTTCTCCCCCGACGGCCGGACGATCTACTCTGCGAGCCCCGACGACAAAATGGTTCGCGCGTGGGACGCCGCGAACGGCCGCGAGTTGAAGCCGTTTGCCGGCAAAGGCGGCATCTGGTCGGTCGCGGTGACGCCGGACGGCAAACACCTCATCACCGGCGAAGAGGGCGGTCTGTTCCGCGTCTGGGATACGACGAACGCGCAAGAGGTCCGCGCTCTGCCTGGGGCCAAACAACCTGACGCCGAGGACCCGCGGCTTCGCGTGTTCGGCCTGACCTTCGAGTGTGCGCGCCTTTCGGGCGACGGCAAGACGCTTCTCACCGCGAAGACGCGGGACAACACGCTGGTCGTCTGGGACCTGGCCAAGGCCGCCGAAGTTCGCCGCTTGTCCTGCACGATGGTCTCGCCCTATTGCTTCGACCTGAGTGCGGACGGCAAGACTCTGGTGACCGCGAACGGCAATCACATCGACATTTGGGACCTGCCCGCCGGCAAACAGCTTCGGCAACTTCAAGGGCACCAGCAGGCTGTGACGACGGTCACGATCAGTCCCGACGGCAAAACGGTCGCGTCGTTCTCCCAGGGGAGCCTGCGCTGGTGGGACGCCACAACGGGCAAGGAGCTCGACAGCGAGGAAGTGACCGCGTCATACGCCGCGCTCACATTTTCGGCGGACGGCAAGATGCTGGCGGTCGCCCACGACGACGGCGAAGGCGGCGGCCGCGTCGCGATCTACGACGTCGCGACACGGGAAGAATCCGTCGCGATCGATGCATACCTGCCGGGCATCTACACCCTCGCCCTTTCGCCGGACGGCAAGACGCTGGCGACTGGTTCCGGGATCATCGGCGGGCAACTGGCCGCCGTTCGACTTTGGGACACGACCACCGGTAAAGAGATTCACCCGCTGGCTGCTCATCCCGGCGCGGCGACGACGATCGGTGTCAGTGCGGACGGCAAGCTGCTCGCATCGTGCAGCACGACCGAGCGAGTCGTCCGCATCTGGGACGTCGCCAGCGGTCGCGAGGTGCGACAACTCGAAGGCCACGAGGCCGGCGTCGACGAGGTTCAGTTCTCGCCCGACGGCCGGCTGCTGGCGTCGGCCACCCGCGAGCCGGCGATCATCATCTGGGAGGTCGCCACCGGCCGGCGGCTGCGGACGCTCGCGGATCACAACGCGCTCGGCCCGCACATGCGCTTCTCGGCCGACGGCAAAACGCTGGCGACGGCCGGCGACCAGCAGACGGCGGCGATCTGGGACGTGACGACGGGCAAGATGTTGCAGTCGTTCACGCAGCCGCCCAACGGCGTCGGCGCGGTTCTCGCGTATGCCGGCGGCAAAGTCCTCGCGTTCGAGCGGGCCGAGTCGGAGAACGGCGAGGAGGCGGTGATCGCCCTGTGGGACCTCGCCGGCGGGCGGATGATTCGTCGATTCACCGGTCACAAGGAAATGGTCAGCGGCGTCGCGCTGTCTTGGGACGGGCGCATGATCGCCTCCCGCGGCGAAGATCGCACCGTTCGGGTCTGGGAAGTCAGTTCCGGATCGGAGCGGGCGCAATTTGCCGACCCGGGACAGGTCAGCAGTTGGACGGGCACGCAGTTCGTGGCGTTTTCGCCGGACGGCCGACGGCTGGCGACCTGCGGCCCCGAGGATTCGGAAATCCGCGTGTGGGACCTCGTGAAGGGGAAGGCGCTGCCGCCGCTGGCCGGACACCGCGGCTGGGTCGGCGCGGTCGAGTTCTCCGCCGACGGCCGCACCCTCGTTTCCGGGAGTCAGGACACGTCATGCATCGCCTGGGACATGACGCGTGAACCGTACGACAGCCGGCCGGTCGCCAGCGACCTTTCCGCGAGTGGCGTGGCAAGCCGGTGGGACGTGCTGCGAGATCGAGACGCAGCGAAGGCGTATCGCGGGATGTGGGAACTGGTCGCGGCGGGCGACAAGAGCGTCGCCTTTCTCCGCGAGCAGCTCCGTCCGGTGCCGACGGCGGACGCCCGGCAGATCGCCCGCTGGATCGGCGAATTGGATCACGCCCACTACCAGACCCGCGAAAAGGCGACGACGGCATTGACGCAAGTCGCGGACCAGGCCGAATCGGCGCTGCGGGTGGCACTCGTCCGGACGACGTCCGCGGAAGTCCGCCAGCGCATCCGCCGCGTTTTGGACACGGTCTCCGACGCGGAACCGTCGCCGGATCGTCTGCGCGACTTGCGAGGGATCGAGGTCCTCCAGCGCATCGGTTCGCCCGCCGCCCGGGAGCTGCTAGCCGCACTCAGCCGCGGCGCGCCTGATGCCGTCTTAACGCGCGAGGCGACGGGTTCACTCAAGCGAATCGAAAACCAACAGTAAGTCGCACGTCCGGTGACTCACGACCCGAGACGCTTCGGCTCGTGGCGTCAGCGCCGCGCGTCAAAGACACGCGGACGCTGCTCGCAGTTGGCTGTAGTTGTGTGCCAATTCTGCCAATTGATAATGGGCGTTTAAGCCGCTCGGGTTCGGCAGAACCCAGACGGCCGATGGCCCGAGTCGGTGCGGCTGGCGGCCGAGAGTCGCCTTCGGAACCGCGAAGGCGGTGCGATACGCGGTCACA
>DATJGQ010000240.1:0-4431 GCA_035494815.1 Gemmataceae bacterium | reverse complement strand
GTTTGCGGCAATCGCCACCAGGACAATTCACATGAGAATTATTGGCCGAATACAGAACATCGTGATCGCCGCCGTGCTGGCATTCGCGGGGCTGGTTGTCGCTCAGGGGCATGATGGCGGAACCGGTTTCACTGACATTACCGTCTCCTCCGGCGTCGCGGCGCTCGTCGACAAGCACTACCAGTTCGAGCCGAAACTCTGGCTCAGCGGCATGACCCTGGCCGATCTCGACGGCGACGGCAGCCTCGACCTGCTGATCGGCGGGCACGGCCACATCGGGTCATTCGGCCACAACGACGGCAAAGGCTGGTTTCAATTCGTCGAGCCGAATCTCGCGGCAGGCAAGCCGCGATACAAGGCCGCCGAACTACCCTATCCGGGTGGCGAAGTCCGACTCATCTACGACCTCGACGAGGACGGCAAGCTCGACGCGCTTGGCGCATACGGTGACGGCCTCGGCGTGACCTATCGGAATGAATCAAAACCGGGCGCGACGCCACATTGGAGTTTCCGCGCGTTCGAGTCGGGCTTTCATCCGTTCAGCCGCAGCGTGTCGATGGCCGATCTCGACCGCGACGGCCGGGTGGATTACATCCTCGGCCCCGACGGGCGCAACAACACGCGGGCGACCCTATTCCTCGGCAAAGGAGAGAGCCGCTGGGAGCGCGGCCCGGCGATCGAATCGCTCAAAGAGGCTGCTGGCATTCCTGTCGATGTCAACGGCGACGGTTTTCTCGATCTGCTCGTGAGCCAGCGCGGCTACAACCCGCCGGGCCGCATGATCCTGCTCAACGACGGGCGGATGATCTTTACTGATGCGACCCGCGAATGTGGCCTCGATCCGGCCGCGGGCAGCATTCACGGCTGCGGCGACGTGAATCAGGACGGGGCATTGGACCTGATCTGCGTCGAGGGCCGCGACGTCGTCATCTACTTCAACGACGGCAAAGGTCACTTCACAAAAGGCCCGCCGGTCGTGGGGATCGACAAAGCCAAAGGGCGGCCGCAATCGACCAACTGGGGCGGGGCGGTCGTCACCGACTTCGACAACGACGGTATCCCGGACATCCTTCTGAATGGCAAAGGGGCGCTTTATCTCTTGCGCGGCACGGGCGGCGGCCGATTCGAGTTCGCCAACGACCGCTGGGGCCTGCCGTCGGCGATCAGTCCGGCGGTCGATGAGGGCGCCTGTTTCGGCGACATCGACAACGACGGCCGGCTCGACCTGATCACTTGCACCCGCGGGACGGGCGGCCACGAACGCGGCGTCGCCGTGTTCCACAACGACCTGCCCGAGCGGCATTGGCTGCGTGTGCGGCTCGTCGGCGCGAAGGGCAACGCCGCCGCGACGAGCGCGAAGATTCGCGTCTATCAAGCCGGCGGGCTCGGCGACCCGGCGAAACTCTGCTGGCACGAACAGGTCGCCGTCTGGGGCCGGCAGAGCTTCCACAGCTATTACGCCGCGTCTCAAACCGAGCGGCATTTCGGGCTTGGGGACCGCGCACAGGCGGACGTCAGCGTCGAGTTTTACCCGAGCGGCAAAAAGGTGACAAAATCCGGCGTCAAGGCGAATCAGGTCATTACCGTCAACGAGCAGTCCGGGGAGGTAGAGGCGGCGCCCCTCGGGCGGCTAAGATGACAAGGCACGCAAAGGGAGCCGTTGGCGTCAGTCGCCGGCGGGCCGGCGTAGGATGCCGCGAGATTGTGCCATGTCCATACCGCCCCCTGGCGAAGAGTCACGAGACAGGGGACACGAGACACGAGACGCCGAGATTTCTCTCGTGTCTCCTGACTCGTGTCTCGCGTCTGCCTCAGGGCCGGCCGAGAAAGTCAAGAACTTCCCGAACACGCCGGGCGTGTACCTGATGAAGGACGCGCAGGGGAAAGTCATCTATATCGGCAAGGCGAAGAGCCTGCGGAATCGGGCGGCGACCTATTTCACGAAGGCCGCCGCCGAGGAACATCGGACGGCGGAGCTGGTCAAGCACATCGCCGACATCGATTTTCTGGAAGCCGACAGCGAAGTCGACGCGCTGCTGATGGAAGCGCGGCTCGTCAAGGACGTCCAGCCGCGGTTCAACAGTGATCTCAAGGATGACAAGTCGTTCCCCTATCTGCAAATCCGGATTCGCGAGGAGTTTCCGCGGGTCGAATTCACGCGCGTCCCACGGCGGAAGGGTGTCAAGCTGTACGGTCCGTTCACGAGCGCCCGCGGATTGCGCATGGCCGTGCAGGTGTTGCAGCGGATCTTCCAGTTCCGGACCTGCCAACTCGACATCAGCGAGAGCGAGCCGAAATGGCGGTGGTTCCGGCCGTGCATCCTGCACAACATCCGGCAGTGCACGGCGCCGTGCAACTTTCGCGTGACCCGGGAAGACTATCGCAAACAGATCCGGGGACTGCGGCTGGTGCTCGAAGGCAAGAAAGCCAAACTCCTCCGCGAGATGGAGGAGCAGATGCGCGAGGCGTCGGCGGCGATGCAGTTCGAAAAGGCCGCCCGGTTACGCGACGAGATCGAGGCCTTGAAAAAGCTTGAGATGCGCGGCGATGTGGACAAGGACGTACAGCCACACGTGTTCCAGATCGACCCGAAACGCGGCCTCGCCGGGCTGAAAAAGGTGCTCGGCCTGCCGCGGACGCCGCGGAGTATCGAGGGAGTTGACATCGCCCATCTCGGCGGGCAGGACACGGTCGCGTCGCTGGTGCAGTTCATCGACGGGTTGCCGTTCAAGCCGGGCTATCGCCGTTACAAGATCCGCTCGGTCGAGGGCGTGGACGATTTCGCGTCGGTACGGGAGGTGGTGTCGCGGCGGTTTCGACGGCTGTCGGACGAGGAGCGAGTGTTCCCCGACATACTGATGATCGACGGCGGCAAGGGGCAGTTGAACGCCGCCGTGCAGTCGTTTCGCATGCTGGGCATGGAACCGCCCGCTTTGATTTCGTTGGCCAAGCGCGAGGAAGAGGTTTATCGGCCCGGCGAGGCGGAGCCGTTGCGGCTCGGTCGGCACTCGGCGGCGCTGCGACTTTTGCAGTACGTCCGCGACGAGGCCCATCGGTTCGCGCAACACTATCATCATCTGCTGAGGCGAAAGAAGTTGCAGGAATAGGAGGATCGATGCGGATTCTGCTGACGAACGACGACGGGATCTACGCGCCGGGTTTGAGGGCGCTGCGGACGGAGCTGATGAAGATCGGCGAAGTGTCGGTCGTCGCGCCGGCGACGGAGCAGAGTGCGGCCGGTCACTCAATCACGCTGCTGACGCCGTTGCTCGTGCAGGAGGTGTACGACGAGCGGCAAGGCTTCCTCGGCTGGGCGGTCGAGGGGCGGCCGGCGGATTGCGTCAAGTTGGCGCTGCAGGAGTTGTTGCCCGACCAGCCGGACCTGATCGTCAGCGGGTTGAATGCGGGGTCGAACGCGGGCATCAACGTGATCTATTCGGGGACGGTCGCGGCGGCGGTCGAGGGCGCGTTCTATCATCACACGAGCATCGCGGTGTCTCTGCAGTACACCAAGGCCCAGCCGCTCGACTTTCCGCGGGCAGCGGAGTTGGCCCGCCGCGTCATCGAGCAGATGCTCGCCCATCCGCTCACGCCCGGGGCGCTGATCAACGTCAATATTCCGCCGCTGGAACGGGGCCCGGTGCGGGGCATCCGCGTGGTGCCGCAGAATGTCGTCCCGTATTTAGAGCAGTTCGATCGCCGCACCGACCCCCGGGGCCGCGTCTATTTTTGGACGACGCCCGGCGTCAGCTGTCCGGATCCGCACCCGGATACCGACGAGGAGGCACTCTCCGAGCACTACATCACAGTGACGCCGTTGCAATTCAATCTGACGCACCACGCGCAATTAGACGCGATGCAACGGTGGGATTGGCGATTGGACGACAAGCGTCCTTAACCACCGGCAAGTCGCCGCTTCGACACTTCGTACACGACGACCTGCGCGTGTTCGCGCGGGTTGTGCTCCGGCCAGTGGTAAACGACTTCGCCGACCGCCGCAGCGGCCTTCGCGGCGGGAATGACCGGCAGCCGCGAATGTTGGTTGTCCGTTTGTTCCAGGACGACGAAGAGGCGGTCGGAGTCGGGCGCCGCGTTTGGCATCAGTCCGGGGGCGCGGTCGCAGGCGTAGAATTCGGCCCAGTTGAACGGGTCGATGATCTGGTCGGCGGGCGTGGCGTGGTCGGCGAGCCAGCGGCCGGCGGCGCGATGACCGGCGCGGTTGGCGTGCAAGGGCTTCGCGAGCGCCGGCAGTGCGGCGACGAATAGGCCGGTGACGACCGTACACGCCACTCGAGCGCCGAAGCGCCGGGCGAGCCAGGTCAGCGCCGCCGCGGCCGGATAACATGCCCCGAATACGAGGAACAACGTGTGCCGCTCGGAAAAATAGCCGATCTTCGCCGCCATCCACCAGACGATCAGCGCATGCCCGCA
>DATJGQ010000239.1:0-2680 GCA_035494815.1 Gemmataceae bacterium | reverse complement strand
GTCGACCTCAACGCCGACGCCGCGAATGCCACCGCGAAGGAAATCACCGACAAATACGGGCTCGGCATCGGCGTCGCGGGCACCGGTTCCGGCATTGGTGCGGCGGGCGTCGTTTCCATCACAGGCACCGTCGCCAGGCTCGGCGGGGAGGCGTCGCTGAGACAGACCGGTGCGACCGACGCCGTGTACACCGCCGGGTCGGGCCGCTCGCGCAGGATCAGCGACGCCTCCGTCCGCTGCCGCGTCTGCTCGACCGCCCGGACCTGTACCGGCCCGGGCACCGGCCCCTCGGCGATCCGGACGTTATTAAAGTCCAGGATCGTGCCTTTGGCGAACTGGAACGCCGCGATGGAATTGTTGTAGTTCACGATCGCCTGATACTCGCTGGCGAGCGCGTCGGCCAGGTTCCGCTGGGCTTCCAACAGGACGTCGATCGTGCCGCGGGCAGAGCCGGCCTTGAACAGGTTGAAGCGAGCTTCGAGCTGCTTGGCATTGGCCAGCCGCTGAGCCCGCTGGGCTTCGATTTCGCCGTAGTACTGTTCGAGGTTGCGGTATTGCTGGGCGAGCAGAGCGCCGGCCTTGCGCTCCTGATCCTGGAGCTGCCAGTAGCTGCGGGAGAGGTTCAGCCGCGCGGTGCGGACGGCCGCGTAGGCGTCGCGGTTGCCGATCGCTACGTCCATCCGCAGCCCGACCGTATACGAGTTGAAGACGTTGTTCGTCAGGCTGGCCAGAGCGTTGCCGAGCTTGCCGTTCGGGTCCTGCTCGGAGCCGTCCAGTCGCGTGCCCAGGCCGTTAACGTCATAGGTCGCGAAGAATCGCAGGTCGGGCTTGAGGAAGTTCTTCTGGCCGATGAGGTCGAGTTGTCGGAACTTCAGGTCCTGTCGCGCGAGGATCAGTTCCGGCCGGCGGCCGAGCGTTTCCTGGAGGGACGCCGCCCAATCCGGTTTGACCGGGGCGAGCGTCGGCGCGTCCGCGGGGACCAGGCGAGAGCCGTCCTCGACCCGCATGCCGAGGAGCCCGCGAAGTTGCCGCTCGTTCTCCAGCACGCGGCCCAAGGCGGTAAAGCGCTGGGCGCGGAACAGTTCGTACTGGGCCCGGGTCTGCTCGAGGTCCTGAATCGGGATCTGACCGGCGTCGAACCGCGTCCGGTTCACCTGCCAGGACACCAACGCCTGCCGCAGACCTTGTTCGCGGCTGTAAAGAGTGAAGTACGACCCGTACAGGTTCCAGTAAGCGAACTCGACGTTCAGCAGCATGAAGTTGACGTTCCGCTCGAACTCGGCACGCTGCTGGTCGAAGCGGATGCGGCTGATCAGGATGCCTTCCGTTCGTGTACCGCCCGAGGGCCGCAGGCCGCCCGGGACCAGCGAACTGTTCGGGACCGTGGTCGTGATCTGGTTAATCTCGACGCCGAAGTTCTGGAGCAACGGCTGCTCGAACAGGACCTGCGCCCGCGGCCGGTACGACGGGTTGACGATCTGCACGCCGGCGAAGTTCTGCGGCGGGGTCGTCAGGAAGGTGTACTGGGTACTGAGCGTGATGCCGGCGACGCCGCCGGTCGGTAATGGCTTGTAGATACCGGTCTGGACTTGAGCCTGGTCGCCGTTCTGGAAGCTCTGCAGGCCGTTGGCGATGGCGTCGTCGGTCTTGGTCCAGGTCGCGCTGCTGATCCAGCGGGCGTCGAACCGGGCGAGGCTTGACTCGATGTCCGCGGCGAGGATGGCCGGTTCGAGGGCCAGCACGCGAATCGAATCGTCGCCCGCAACGAGCCGGCCGTTGAACGCCACCAGCGTGTCGTTGATGATGCCCGGGAAGACCGAACTCTGGCTGCCGATGTTGCCCTGTTCCAGTGCGATGGCGATGCATTCGGGCAGCGAGATGTAGCGGATCGGGCGGTTCAAGTCGTTGACGGTCGTCGGCGCCGGCTCGTTGGCCGGGCCGGGGGTGATCGACGCGTGCGGGTCGTACTCGAGTCCGGGCGGCGAGAGCGACACACTGTTTTGTGACTGGAGGAAGTCCGCCTCGGTCATGAAGCACTGCTGGCGGCAGCCGGCCAGGCCTGCCATCAGCATTGCGACCGCCGCCAGCCTTGCGTTCCAGCGCGTCATGCTACGCCCCCGCTCAGGCCAAGCCCGCGCATGCCCCCGGCCGCGCGGGCGACAACCTTACGGACTGTATCGGCTGTTCCGGTCAGGAAAGTTTTGTCGGATTTCCGGGCGCCGCCGCCGTCGCGGCGACAAAAGCCGGGTCCGAGCATTGAAGTGACCTGTCCGGAGTGCGGGCCTTGTAGCGAGGAGTGGGAATTGTTGCTATGCCAAGTTCGCGGGCAAGGGGGCGCTGGCGGAGAATGATGGGACTTATGGGACTTATGGGACTTATGGATCACGTAAGTCCCATAAGTCCCATAGGTCCCATAAGTCCCATTAATGCCTACTTCCCAAACAGCCGCCGCACCATGCCGCTGGTGCGAAGCGGGGCGGGGGCGGGCATGGCGCCGCTGGGCGTTTCCGGCGGCGGGCCGTTGCCGCGCCCGGTCGCCTCCTGATACCGGCGCTGAAACTGAGCGAGACGGCCGGTCACGTTGTTATCGGTCTTTTGCAGGGAGTCGAGTTCCCGCTGGATCTCGTCATGCAGTCGCTGTAACTCCGTGCGCTGCCGGGCCAGGTCCGCCCGCTCCTTG
>DATJGQ010000238.1:0-2693 GCA_035494815.1 Gemmataceae bacterium | reverse complement strand
CGCCTGGCAGGCGGTTACAGCTCGGCAGGCCCAGCGCCAGGCGACCACCGACGCGGCCATTGCGCGGGCGGTAAATGACTTCTTCCAAAAGGATGTCCTGGGTCAAGCAGACCAACCGCCAGATGTCCGCGAGGAATTCTCGGGTAGCCGAAACCCTACAGTTCGGGAGGCGCTTCAGCGGGCTGCGGCGAGGATTGATCAACGATTTGAGGATCAGCCGTTCGTCGAGGCGGCAATCCGGACAACGATTGGAAATGCTCTCGTCATTCTGAATGAGCAGACGTTGGCGATACCGCACCTGGAGCGGGCAGCCTCCCTTCGCCGAGCTGGGTTGGGTGTCGACGACCTAGATACCATGCCCGTGACCCGAACGCCCCCTGCAGCTGGGGTTCCGTCATCGCGTCGGGTGACTTGGCGATCACTCTGAGGATGAACTGCACCAGGAGAACGTCCTCCCGCTCGTTCTGCGCGGGGGAGGCGCCCACGACGCCGTCCACGTTGAAGAAGACCGGCATTGAAGGGTGAGACGGCTGCGGTGCTAACAAATGAGCCATGACTTCCTCCCGTAATTCTGCCGGGTACGGAGGCACAATAGATGCGACATGCCGAGGACATCTCGGCTTTATTCGTTTATCCGAGTCGACAGGCCCCAGCCCCGACAACGATTTTCCCGTCGGCTACAGTGCCGCATCCCGGCGTCGCGTTTCCCTCGACGCCTTCCACGCCGGCAAGTTTCCGCAGCCGGAGGAATGACCCAGTTCGATGCGGAACAGTTGAAGATTACACGTCTGCGGCGTCGATGATCCTTCGGCGTCTCTCCGTCAGCGTGTGCTCTCTCCGCATAAACAGTGTTGCCGCACCCGTCGAGATTCGGAAGCGTCTGCCATGCGTGAGTTCGGGAAGTACGCGGTCCTGCTTGCTTTGCTCATCGTGGGCTGCATCGCCACTCTCACGGCTCTGGGCCAGAACGCCAACAACAAGTTCAACACTGTCAGAAACGCGCTGCCGACCGGCAGCTGAGAGCCCCCGTCCCGCAGAGGTGGCGTTACGTCGGCATCGCCGTCTCCAGTCTACCTCCCACCCCGCAACATTCCGACGGCCCGCGCCTGTTCACAGGCGAGTCGCCAGGCTTCGGCCTGTGTGGCGGCCGTCGCGTCGATGATGTTCTCGCCGTTGGCGCCGTGGACATACCAGCCGAGCGTCCCGCGGATGTCGCCGACGCCCAGATGGCGAGCTGCATACTCATCTGCGTTCAGACCCGAACGTGTCGTCGTTCAGTCCAGCACCGCGACGCCGGGGAGCACACTCGACGTCTCCGCAAACTCCTCATATGACATGCTCCCGTAACAGGCATTTCATATTTCGGAGATTGGCATGGCGCGCATCGAATCGATCAACCCGTGGCGCGCCCGGGGCGACCTCCGCCGCGCGTACCGCGATTTGCGCCACGACATCGTCGGCCGGCTGCCGGTCCCGTCGAGCCTGGTCGTGTGGAACATCGTTCGGGTGTTTAGCCTCCGCCCGGCACTGCTGCGGGCGTTCGGCCGGTGCTTCATCCTGACCATGTGGGGCGGCGGGCTGGCCCGGTCGGCTAAGGAGGCGATCGGCGTGACCGTCGCCCGGGCGAATAGCTGCCACTATTGACTCGAATCACACCTCTACTTCCTGCAGGCTGTAGGAATCTCGCCGGGCGTGGCCGACGCGTTGAAGGGACGTCCGGTCCGCGCCCTGGCCGATGAGGAACTTCGCCCGCTCGTGTATCTCGCGAAGTGGGTCACGAAACGGCCGGCGCGACTGTTCCCCGCCCATGTCGCGGCCGTCGCCACCCGTCGACCGCGGGGTGAATATCTCGACGCCGTCGGCGTCATGATCGGGTTCAACTTCATCACCCTCGTCGCCAACGCCTTAGGCGTGGACTTGGACATGCCGCGGTGGGCCCGACACGTCGACGCGTTCCGGCGGATGGCGCGGCGCCTCACCATTCTGGCGGTGCGGTGGCTGGTAGACCTGCGGCCCCGGCCGTTCGACGGGCGACCGGCGCCGGAGAATCTGGCGGCCCTGGATCGGCTCTGTGCCGACGTCAGCCTGACATTGCCGCCGGCGCTGCGTGACCTCGCCGCCGCACCGCATTTGTTGGAGGTGCAGCGAGAGCTGTGGGAGGCACTCTGGCGCCGCGGCGGACCGGTCGGCGTGGTCGCGCGGGATGTGCCGCGGCTCATGACGGCCGGCCTGGTCGTTCTTAGCGAAGTCGGCGCGGCGTTCACCAGCGCGGTCGCCGACTGGCTCCGCCGTTGGGGGCCCGCCGGTCCCGAGGACGTGCACTCTTGGGCGAAGGCGACGCCGCCGGCCGGCGGCTTACACGGGCTCGTGGCGCGTTTCGCCCGCGCCGTCGCGCGGCACTCGTATCAAGTCGGGCCGGAGCAGATTGACGAGTTGCGAGCCGCGGGTTTGGACGATGGTCAGATCCTTGACCTTGTGACTGGCATCGCCCTGTGGAACGCCCTGGGCCGGCTGGAGCGACTGTTCGCGGGACTGCCCGGAACTGAAGAGTCGGCCGATGGCCCGGCGGTGGCCGCGTCGCGTGCGCCTGCCACGGCGCGCCCGCTGGCTCAGTCGGTTTAGATTGTCGCCGGCTCGACTGGGTGCCGCCGCCAACGCCGCCGGGTTTCCGCAATCGCCCGCTGGTGCCGCTG
>DATJGQ010000237.1:0-2575 GCA_035494815.1 Gemmataceae bacterium | reverse complement strand
CCGACGCCGGCGGCGTTTTTTCGCAGATCGAAGGCGGCTCTGCCATTGATGCGGTCGAGTAAGTCGTTGAATTCCTTCGCCGTGCCGGCCCCGCCGACTTCCAGTCGCGGCTTGCCGTTGGCATCGTCCTTGAGACGGCCGACCATGTCGAGGTTAACCATCGCGGTGGTGTCTTCGAGCGGGAAAAGCGGCTCCTTGGCGTAATGTGCCGAGCCGAGCAGGCCGACTTCCTCGGCAGAGAACGCGAGGAACACAATCCGGCGGCGGGCGGGCACAGCCGCAAGCGGCTCCGCGGCAAAACGTCGGGCGAGCTCGACGAGCGCGGCGGTGCCGCTGGCGTTATCGTCGGCGCCGTGGTGGATGGCCTTCTGGCCGGGGGCGAGGCTGTCGCGGCCGCCGTAGCCGAGGTGGTCGTAGTGCGCGCCGAGGACGACTGTCTCCTTCGCGAGCGGCCCGGCGCCGTCGAGCACGGCGACGACGTTTCTGACGTTGACCGGCTTACGCACCACAGTGACCTGGAGCTTGGCGGTCACGCCTTTGAGAGCGGCGCTACGCGGCTTCAAGTCAGCGTCGATCGCTTTCTCGACGTCCGCGAGCGTCTGACCGATCCCGTCGCGCAACATCCGGTCGGCGGTTGCGCGTTTGATCTGGACCGCGGGGATCGTCGCGGAGCCGCCGCCGGTGCGGGCCAAGTCCGCGAAGGCGTCGTCGGGTTCGCCGGCATCGTTACATACGAGGACCGCGGCCGCCTTCCGCTGCTCGGCGTTATCGACCTTGGCCGCCCATGAGGCGGCCTGCTGGATCGTCTGATCGTCGCCGAACGGGTGTTTGTCCTGTCCATAACGCGGCAGCTTGCGGATCAGGAGCACGATCTTGCCGGCAACGTCGACGCCGTGAAAGTCGTCGTAGTGTGCCGTCGGCACGCTCGCCCCGTAGCCGACGAAGACGACCGGGGCTTCGGCCGAACCTGAGCCGGACAGGCCGAGCGGTTGGAAATCGCTGCCGAGTGTCTGCGCGGTGACGCCGCCGCTCGGCAACCGAACGGAGAGTGAGTTGGGCTGGCCGATTTCCGGGTTGCCTTTGACGACGAACGGCTGGAAGTACGAGCCGTTGGGCATGCCGCCCTTGAGTCCGGCGGCCTTGAACGCGGCGGCGATGTAATCGGCCGCCTTGTCGATGCCGGCCGTGCCGGGGCCGCGACCTTCGCAGGCGTCGGAGGCGAGGAAGGTGAGGTCGGACTGCAGGCGGGCGATGACCGACGTGCGGTCGAGGGCCGGGACAAACGATGTAACGAGGGCGAGAGTCAGAACTGCGAGGGGGAGTTTTTTAGTCATGATTCCTATTGTAATCGTTTCGCCGGCCCGCTCGAAGACTCGCGGGCCGGCCCGCGGCCCGCTCGAAGACTCGCGGGCCGGCGAAACAAGAATCCGACTTAATCCAACGCCGGCTCGTCCGGCGTTGTCGGCGGGCTCGCTACGAAGACGGCGCAATGAGCGTTCTTGCGGACGAAGTCCGACCGGCCGTTCTCCGGCAGGATGACCAGGTCGTACTGCGACTCGCGGACCAGATCGACCAACTCCGACTCCGCTTCCGGGGCGAGCGGGTGGATCGCCACCTCGCGGCCGAGTGCCCGGGCCCGTTCGTGGTCCTTCTCTAACAGCGCGGGCGTCGCTTCCGGGGCGGGGACGTGCGCGACGCCGAGGATCACCTGCGGGTCGAGCATCGTTAATACCGCGCTGAACAGGTCGCTGCCCGCCCGCGTCCCGTCGTGGACCAACAAGACGCGGTCGACGCCGACGCCCGCCGCCCGCAACTCGGCGACCGTCTTCGCCTGCCGCTCGGACAGCTTCGGGATGCGGTTACCGCCGCCGAGGTCGAGGTACACATCGCGGTCGCGGCCGAGCAGGCGGACCGTCAGCGGGGCCGGCTCGCCCTCGTTCAGGTTCGCCCAGTAGAGGGCGATCTGTTCGAGCTGCACATCGGCCGGGTACTTGTTCGACGCGCCGAGGACGACCTCCTGGGCCCGCACCTCCTGGGCCATGCGGAGGATCGCGTGCAGCGGGTTGTTGGTCGGCACGATCAAGGGCTTAACCTTCTTGCCGGCCTTTTCCGCCTTGTCCACGACGGCGGTCATGAGTTGCTGGTCGTAGACGTCCAGGTTCGGCCGCGTCACCTCGGACCCGTCGTCCGGCACGATCTTGGCCGTCATGACGACGACGCTGGTCGTGTCCGGGTCGGTCTCGGCCAGGGATTTTTCGAGCATGAACAAGTTGTGCGGCGAGCGGATCGCGACGAGCTTCGTGTACGGCTTTGCGAGGCCGAGCTCGGTGGCGGTGACCTCCTCGCTCGTCTTGACATTGAACTGCTCGAGGTGTTGATGGTGGCCGTCGGTCGCTACCGGATGTTTGGAGCGGTTGAGCCGTTCGGAAATCGTGAAGACGACGAGGAAGACGGATGTGAACGCCAGGCCACCGATCGTCGCGATCTCCTTGGTCAGCAGGTTGGCGATCGCGGCGATGAAGAGGACGAGGAACACAAGGAGGAGCCCGACCGGCAGTTCCTTGCCGTTGCCGAG
>DATJGQ010000236.1:0-5315 GCA_035494815.1 Gemmataceae bacterium | reverse complement strand
GACGGGTCCCACCCGGAGATCGTGCCGTCCTCGGTGACGAAAACGTACTCGGCCGGCGTGGTCGTGTTCGGGAGGTTGAACGCCTTGCCGGCGCTGTTGAAGACGGCGCCGGTCGGGGTGCTCGTGCTGCCGGCGGGCGCGCCGGACGGGGTGGGGATGGTGACGACCGGCGGGCTCGGATTTCCGCTCTGGTCGTAGAGCGTCGTGACGCCGGGGCCGTTGTCGGCGACCCAGATCGCGCCGCTCTTCGTGATCGCGACGCCCCAGGGGTTGACGAGATTCGGGTCCGTGTGCTGGGCGGGCGTCGCGCCGTCGGAGACGAGGTCGGTCTCGGTGAACGCCGGGAGCGTGGTCGAGAGCAGTTGCCGCGATTCGAGCGGCTCGAAGGTCGGGACGCCGTTCGGGACGGCGCGGGGGCGGGCGAATTTGGCGTGCAATCGGGTGAGGCGCATGGTGCTGTCTCCTGTTTCGCCGCGATGGCGAATTCCTCATCGAAAACGACTGTGGCGCGCGTGAGGCCGATAGCGCGCGTTGGAGGAGGCCTCGCGCACGTCACTCAATCGTCTAGGCGTGCCCGCGGGTCACGGGCACGACCGGATCGTAGGAGCGGCCACTGCCCCGCGTCGTGAAATGCAGAGATTGCAGACGCCTGAGGCGTGCCGAAGTGAATTGCTTAAGGGGACGGGTTGGACGGGATCTACCTGGTTTGCGCGGCGAAACGGCCAGCAAAGCTCGCCCGCTTAACTTGGGCTTGGCGCGCGCGATTGGGTGGGATGCGTGTTTGATGGGATCTATCGTCGCGAAGCGAAGTTGACGCCGTGGGAATGCCCGCCGCCGGGCGAGCCGTGAACGGCGCCGGAGCTGCCGCCGCGGAAGCCGCCGGACGACCTGCGGAAGCCGCCGAACGAGCCGTGGTAACCACCGAAACCGCCGTATCCGTGGCTGTAACCCAGGCCATACCCGTACGCGCCGAAGCCGCTGCCGTAGCAGCCGGAGTAGTAACCGCCCGTGTAGCACGAGCTGTAGCACGGCGGGTAGTAGATGATCGGCCCGCCGTAGACGTCGGCGGCGTCGAGGGAGCGAAGCGGGAGGGCGAATGGCATGGCCGGCAGGAGGGGCTGGCCGTTGACGTCGTTGCGCGGGTCGTCGCTGGGGTCCGATGCGGGCCGCGCCGCGGAGCGCGGGTGGCCGGGGACGATGATGATTTGCCCCCAGGCGGGCGGCTCGATCGGGCGCGTGTCGGCGACGGCGACCGACGTGTCGCGCGGGCCATCCGGTGCCGGGTGGGTCGGATCGGATGCAGGTCGGGAGAGTTCATCGCTTTTGTCGAGGGCCAGTTGCCGCTTGAGCTGCGTCGCGAGCGCGTCCTCGAGGCGGAAGGCATCGTTGGCCGGGCCGGTCGCCTTCAGGCCGGCGACGGACTGGCCGGTGGTCGTGTCCACGACCTGGCCGGTGTAACGCAGCTCGGAGCCCGCGGACGTGACGGCGCCGAAGACGACGTATCGCGCGCCCGCCTGCTTGGCCACCGCAGAAGCGGCCGCCGCATCGGACGCCGGCGTATCCGCCGCGCCCACCCGTGCCGGCGCGGCGGCGGTGAGGTCCGCCACGAGGCTCTGCTGAACGGAGCGGCCGCGCCACGCCTCCGTCGGCCCAACCGGCGAAAATGGCAGCACGAGCACGCGATCGGGCTGAGCGTCGCCCGCGCGCGTGGACGGCGTAATGACGACACTGCCGCCCTTCTGGGCGAATGCCGCGCCGGGAAAAATGGCAAGGCAAACCAGGATGACGCCAACAGCGGCACAGCCCCGCCCGATCCGACCATTCACGGCGACTCGCATAAGACGATTCTATGGGACCGTGGCTGCCCGCGCCACCGGAAAACCCTGGTTTACAGGGCGAGCAAGGATGGCAATGAACTGCGGATGAGCCACACAGATGGTGTAGACGTTACAGATTGCCCCGCCTGACGGCCGTGCGTCACTGAAGAGCGGATGCTGCTACAAAAGTATTCCAGGTAGGGTCCGCTCCAGCGGCCCGCTTGAGCGGACGCGTGACGTCCCGACAAGCCAAACACGCCCGCTGAAGCGGACGCTACGTGTGATTACTTGCCGGCGGCAGGTACCGCAGAATCAGCTCGACGTGACGAGCGGTCGCCCCCTGCTCCCGCCGGACGACGTCCTGCGCCCGGCGCCCCATCTCGGCCGCGTTCGCGGGATCGGCGAGCAGCGCGGACGCCGCGTCGGTCAACTCGCGTTCACTGGCGACGACGCGCATCGCGTCCGCTTCGCGGAAGCGGTTCATCGGCTCGGCGAAGTTGTGGGTCCAGGGGCCGACGATTACGGGTTTCGCGAGGGCGGCCGGTTCGATCATGTCGCTGCCGTGCTGGCGGGGGCCGAGGTCCACCAGCGTGCGGCCGACGAAGGCGATCGTCGCGAGGCTGTAGAACTTGCGGAGCTCGCCCATCGTGTCGCCGAGGATCACGGGCGGAATTGCGGATTGCGGATTGCGGATTGCGGATGGAGCGCCCTCCGGCGATTTCGAGCGGCGGATGAGGTCGAAGCCCTGCGACTGGATTAGGGATGCGACCTCGTCGAAGCGTTCGGGGTGGCGGGGGACGATGACGAGACGGAGTCGCGGGTGGCGCTCCAGCAGCGAGCGGTACGCGCGGAGGACGATCCCCTCTTCCCCCGGGCCGGTCGAGCCGCAGACCCAGACGGGTTCGCCCGGCCTTAGTCCCACCGCGGCGGCGAGCGCGTCGTCGCCGGGGATTCGGTCGGCGACCTGTGCCGTGTCGAATTTCATTGTGCCGGTGACCCGCACGCGGTCGGCCGGCGCGCCCAGCGCGATGAATCGATCGGCATAGGCGGGATCCTGCGCACAAACCACCGCCAATCGGCGGAACATTCGCCGGACGACCGGCCCGCCCCGGCGGTAGCTCGCGAAGCTCGATGGGGTCAGCCGACCATTGACGAGAAATACCGGCACGCCGCGACGCTCGCATCGGTAGACGAAGTTCGGCCAGACCTCGAGTTCCATCAATACGACCACGTCCGGCCGCAGTGACGTAAAAAGCCGCTCGATTGCGCGGGTAAAATCGAGAGGATAACGGACGAGCGCGACGTTCGGGTCGTTGCCGTACAACTCGCGCCCGCGGGCGAAGCCGGTGTCGGTCGTCGTGGTGATGACGAACTGCAGGTCCGGGCGGCCCCGGCCGAGCTGTTCGACCATCGCGCGGGTCGCATTGATCTCCCCCAAGCTGACGGCGTGGATCATCACCGCCGGGCGGGACATGTCGCGCTTAACGCCCTGCGGGCCCATTCGTTCGCGGAAGGCCTTGAGCACCTTACCGCGCAGTTTCGGCGCGAGCAGCCAGGCGGGCGCGCCGATCCCCAGCAACAGGCCCCAGGTGATGTCGTAGGCGTTCGGCATCGAGCCCCGGAAAGACTCGACGTCCGTCGGGGACGAAAGGTTGTAATCGCCGCAACGTCCGCGGGACAGGGGCGATCTGTCCGGCGCTGACGCTTAATAGATTGTCAGGCAGGTTGCACAACAGCCCCGGGCTGGTACAGCCCATGCGCGCGGATGTAACTTACCACCGGCTGCGGCGTCAAATAGTCAATGGACCTGCCCGTCGCCACCCGCCGGCGAATGTCGGTGGCGCTGATCTCGATGAGCGGTGCTTGGACAACGCCGGCCTGCAGAGCTTGGTATTCAGGAGCCAACGCCTGCCAAACGATTAGACTGCCTGGACGGTCAATCGTAATGAAGTGGACCTCGCGGAGCAGTGCCTGCGGCTCCTGCCAGGTGGGCAGTTGCGGCACGGTGTCGCCCCCGATCAGCCAGTAGACCGGCCCAAGCCCCTGCCGCGTCAGGATTCGCGCGGTGTCGATCGTATAGCTCGGGCCGTGGCGACCCAGTTCGATGTCGCAGACTTCGAACAGGTCTGCCGAATCGGCAGAGGCCTCGACCGCCAGGCGACACATTGCCAGCCGATGCTTGGGCGGTGCAAGATCTGCACGGTCGGGCTTGTGTGGCGGCTCGGCGCTGGGAATGAGGACGACGCGGTCGAATTCCTGTGCCTCCGCGACGGCTCGGGCGATCAGTAAATGCCCGTGGTGAATCGGATTAAAGCTTCCACCGAAGCACAGCCTTTTCATCACCGACCTCGCCTGAAGAATTTGCTGCTTCGGCAGCATAATTCTGCTTATCCACCAAAAGAGCACTAGCAGGATTTCAAAGAGGATGGTATCAAACTTGCCGACTTGCACTCAAACGCCTGTTTCAGGCTCATGCATACGGAGGTGAATGTGAGTGCTCGGAAACAGGTGTCCACCGGCAAGGGGAATATTCGCAGGGCGAAGCGTGTCTCCGTAAGTATTAGCGCCGCCGTCGCTTATCCGTATGAACCTCGCCGTTCAAACGGGCGTACGATATTAAACGGCCGTTTGAAGGGCGAGAATAACTCGGCGAGCCGGAACGTTAATCATCTGCCAAAACGTCAGAAAGTGAAAGTGAGGGCGGTCATGGCTACCGCAACTTCGACTCCCAACAAGACCTCCGCCAACAGCCCGGCCCGGGCGACGCCGATCCCGCGCGTCCTGCGGCAGAAGGTCGAGCCGCTGCTGGCTGAATCGTATGCCTTCATGGACAGCCCAATCTTTAAGCAGCGGGAAATCGGGAAGCAACTGTTTGACCTCAATAGCGAGCCGCAGCTCCCGCCGGTCGCGTGGTATCAGCCCACGCGCGACGAGGCGGTCGATCAGACGATGGCCGCCGCCCCGCAGCTCATGACCGCGGCGGAAGAGCGGCTGATGTTCCTGCGGTTCAACTACTCGAAGATGCGCCTCTGCCGCCTGCAGAAGCGGATCCATCGCGACGGTCTCACCCGCCAGACCGCCGAGCAGTTCCTCGAGTGGCACCGCCGGTTCGAGCACTTCCGCGAATACCTGGTCCGCACGAACCTGGCCCTGGTGCTGGCGATGGCCAAGCGCACCCGGCTCGGCGACGTGGACTTCGCGGAGGTCGTCTCCGAGGGCAACATGGCCCTGATCCGCGCGGTGGACAAGTTCAACGTGGACCGCGGCTTCAAGTTCAGCACGTACGCCTGCCGGGCGATCCTCAAGGCGTTCAGCCGCACGGCGCTGAAGTCGAACCGGCACAAGATGCGGTTCCCCGTCGAGTTCGAGCCGGACATGGAGAAGAGCGACTGGACCGACCGCCGCCGCGACGCGATCGAGGAGGACTGCATCGACGAGCTCAAGGCGATCGTCGACCGCAACCTCGCCGACCTGAGCGACGTCGAGGACACGGTCATC
>DATJGQ010000235.1:0-5979 GCA_035494815.1 Gemmataceae bacterium | reverse complement strand
ACCCGGCGGCCGTAGACACCTGGCTGGCCCGGACGGTCAGGTTGTAGCCTCCATTGGCGAGCGATCCAGTCTCGGTGGCCGCACCGGCGAACTGGCTCAGTGTGACGAGGGTGACTCCCCCGGTAATGCTCGTGGTCGCGGTAAATGCGATCGGTGCGGCGTCCCCATTACGGGTGAGCACAAAGGCGTCGGCCGCCGGCCCGGCGAAGGTTACGAGCGTGTTGAACGTCACCGTCAGGCTCGTCACCCGCGATCGCTGGGCGGCGCCGTCGTTCACCTGCACCGAATTCACCATCGGAACGACCGGCCCGGTGCGAGTCAGCGTCACGTCGTTGCCGTCGCCGGCGACGTAGCTGATCCGGAACTCCTGGCCGCCGGCGGTGAGCACCGCCCCCTCCGGTAGCCCGTCGAAGGTGCCGGAGATCGGCCACGTGCCGCGGTTATCGATGAGGACAAATCTCTCGCCGGGCGCCGCGGTGTAGCCCGCGTTGACGACCAACCGACCGCCCAAAAAACTCGGGGCGTTGATGATGATCTGGTCGTAGCCCGTGCCGGGAGAAGTGCCGTTGACGTCAATCTCCAATGTGCCGCGACCGTTGTAACGGCCGCCGGCGTTGACATAGCTGCCGTTGAAGGTCAGCGCGCCCACCGGCTCGCCGGGCCGGACCGTTCCGCCGTCGTTGCCGACAAGGCCAAAGGCCCCGGAGCCAGTTATGGTGCCGACGTTTTCGACGTTGTTACCCAACGAGCAGCCCGCGCCGACCGTCAGGGTGCCGAAGTTGGCCATGCCCCACACGGGCAAGACCTCGGGCCGAGGGGTCCCGCCGTTCCGCAGGGTCAGGTGGCCAGCGGCGGCGATGGTCGCCAGCCGGGCGAAGGCATTCCCGGACGTGGTAGAGTCGAGGACGGCCGCGCCGGGGCCGTCCAATGTGAGATCAGCGGCCAGCGACCCGATCGCCGCGCCCGGGAAGCGGAAGGTGCCGGCGATGTTGTAAGTGCCGCCGTTGAGCGTGTTGTTGCTGAAGTTGGTGAAGGTGCCGCCAGCGATGTCGAACGTCGCGCCGGCGGCGACGGAGACCGTGCCGGTCGAGCCGAACGCCGCGCCGCTGGCATTCTTGTCGAGAGTCAGGGTGCCGGCCGTGACATTGATCGTCCCGGCATTGGTCGAGGCGCCGGTGTAGCCCCAAGTGGTGTTAGCAGCGACGGTGATCGTACCCTGGTTGTCGATGGGGCTCGACAACCTCCGGTCGCCGCCGGAGCCGGCAAGCGTCGTGATCGTGCCACCGGCGGCGTTGGTGATCGACCGCACGCCGATCAGTTGGGCTAAAGCGCTGCCGCCGCTGCTGGTCAGCTCGATAGTGCCGGAGTTCGTCACGTTGCCCTGCGTCGCGAGCGACGCGCCGACCAGCCGAAGAGTGGCCCCGGTGACCGTAACGTTGCGGACGTACGCACCGCCGCCCGCCAGGGTTACCACCGTCGCCCCTCCAGCGAGCGGGCCGATGACTACGTCGTCGCCAAAGATGGGCAGGAAATCCCCGGACCAATTGAGCGGGTCGAGCCAGTCCGTGCCCTTGCCGGTCGGGCCGCCGTCCCAGACGCAGGTGGCCGGCGGATCGACCGTCAGGACCACGTCGTTGCCCGTGCCGGCCGCGTAACTGATCCTGAATCGCTGACTGACCACCGTCAGCGGCGCGCCTTCCGGTAGGCCGGCGAAGTTGCCGGTCACGGGATTAGAGCCGCCGTGATCGATAAAGCGCAACGTGGCGGGCGGTCCTGCCGGCCCCCACGATGGCCTGACAGAGAGCGACCCGCCCAGTGCGACGGCCCCGGTGACTGTGACGCTGTTCGTCCCAGCCCCGCCGAACATGTCGCCCGGTACCAACACCGCCAGGACGCCGCCCGTCTGGGAGTAGTTGCCGGCGACCGTGAGGATGCTGATGCCGCGGTCGAGGTTAGTGCTGCCGGCGGACTGGCTGTAGGTGCCGCCGTTGACGGCGAAGGTGCGGCCGTTGTTGAGCGTGACCGTCCCCGTCGTGGCAAACGTCGCGCCCGCCAGTTGGTTGAGAGTCAGGTTGCCGCCGCTGACGTTAATCGTCCCGGAGTTGGTGGAGTCGCCCGGGCTGTTCCAGGTCGTGTCGCCGGCGACGGTGATCGTCCCTTCATTGGCCAGCCGACTGTTGACGATGGCCGACGTCGCGCCGAGCGTCCCGCGGTTCACCAGCGAGCCGCTGAACGTCGCGTTGAGCAAGTTGAGCGTGACCCCGGTCACGGTGACGCTGTGAACGGAGGCGGTGCCGGTCAGGGTGATTTCAGTCGGCTGCCCAGCGCCGGCCGGGCCTAGCATCGCGTCGTCGTTCGGCCCGGGCAGCACGTCGCCAACCCAGTTCTCGGCGACCAGCCAATTCGTGCCCTGGCCCGTGGGCCCGCCGTCCCAGGTAATGGTGGCGGGCACCGTCCGGTCTTCGAGTTGCTCCAGGCGTGGTCGCCGCCACCGGCGGGCGGAGAGCGTTCCGCGTCGGCGACGGAACGGTAAGCGACGGTAGTCGGCGAAACCCGCGCGCCCGGCGGCACCGTTTCGGCATGCGGATGAGGTTGTGGCTGTGGGCATCATGGCAGTCTCCTTCGCGTAGGCGCCGGCGTTTGCGGCGAGACGGGAAGGAGTTGCCGCAAAACGACTTCGTCGTTGCGAGACTCTCGATTGCAGACCCCATTCCCCCGGGTGCGGCGCGTCCCGTGGAGTGATATGGCGCGTCAGCGCAACCCCCGGCGGGGTCCGCTGATGGATTGTGGAAATTACTTTGCTGTCGAGACTTCGTGTCGGCTAACAATGTGCGACAACTGACGCACTTCGTCATACCCGTGTGTCATTCTGGCGTGTTCGCAAACGCCGGCGTGCAGCTCAGGAAATCGGAATTAGCCGCAAAAAACAGGCGGAAATGACGGGGGCCGACGCCCGGCTCGGCCGCGGCACGGTGCTTGCTCCCGATGCGCCATCGATCAACGAGAAGCGGTGTTTGACGCACCCCGGGAATGGACGAGCCGCATTCCACGGGGCGATCCTTTAGCGGCTTGTTGTGATCGGACGACAGGGTCCTTGGCGTTTGCTTCGAATGTGAAGGAGGAGATTCCATGGACACAATGACTCCCGCAAATTTGCAGTCGCTGGTCGCCCCGCGGCCCGGGCCCTGCGTCTCCCTCTACATCCCGCTGCACGCGGGCAAGAGCGAGCAGGATTCGATCCTGTGGAAGAACACCGTCCGCGAGGCGGAAGAACTTGTCATGGCCGCCGGCCTTCGAGGCTCCGAAACAGCCGATTTATTTCGGCCCGCGAGCCGGATGTTCGGAGATGCCGAATTCTGGCGGGAGGGCGGCGACGGCGGCCTCGCGTGCTTCCTGTCCCCCGGATTCGACGTGCCGGCACCGCCCGGCGGGACTGACCGATGTCCGCGAACAAACAACTGCTGTTTCGGGCCGCCGCCCGTGCGAAAGTGCTCCACGGGGCCGCCTCTCTGGCCGACGCCGTGCGCGTCACGCTCGGCCCGAAGTCGAAGTGCGTCCTGATCGAGCGCGGCTGGCGCGGACCCCTGGTGTGCAACGACGGCGTCACCATCGCCAAGTAGGTCAAGCTGAAGGACCCGGACGAGAACCTGGGCGTGCAGGTGCTCCGCCAGGCCGCGGAACGGACCGGCGACGCCGTCGGAGACGGCACCAGCACGGCCACGGTACCGGCTCATGCCATCCTCGCCGATGGTGTTCGGAACGTCGCCGTCGGGGCCAGTGCCATCGACTTGAAGCGCGGCCTGGACCGTGGCCTCAAGGCCGCCGTCGCGGCGATCAAGGCCCTCTCGCGCCCGGTACAGACCCGCAAGGAGAAGGCCCAGATCGCCACCATCTCCGCCCACAACGACCCGGCCATCGGGGAGCTGGTGGCCGAGGCGATGGAGCGGGTTGGCCGCGAGGGCGTCGTCTCCGTCGAAGAGGCTAAGAGTACGGAGACGACGCTCGAAGTCGTGGAGGGGATGCAGTTCGACCGCGGCTACCTCTCGCCGTACTTCATCACCGACCCGGAGAAACGCGAGGCGGTGCTGGAAGACCCGTTCGTCCTGCTGCTGGCGTGCGTTGCTGTCAAGGCGCCCGGGTACGGCGACCGCCGCAAAGCCATCATGGATGACCTGGCCTCGCTGACGGCGCAACGCTTCCTGGCCGAGGAGTTAGGGCTGAACCTGGAAGCCGTCACGCTTAAGGACCTCGGCCAGGCGCGGCGGGCCGTCGTCACGAAAGACGCTACGACCGTGATCGGCGGTGCCGGGACGAAAGCGGCCATCGAAGGCAGGTGTCGGGAAATCCGGCGGGAGATCGAGAACACGACGTCCGACTACGACCGCGAAAAGCTGGAGGAGCGTCTCGCCAAACTCGCCGGCGGCGTGGCGGTGATCCGGGTCGGAGCCCCGTCCGAGGCGGAATTGAAGAGCCGTAAGGAAGCCTTGGAAGACGCCATCAGCGCGACCCAGGCAGCGATGGCCGAGGGGATCGTCCCCGGCGGCGGGCTGACGCTTTTGCGCGCCATCCCGGCGGTCGAGCAAGAGGAGTCTACCTGCGACGGCGACGAACGCACGCGCGACACCAGCTATCGCAATCCCGGTGCCATTCCACCGGTGACCCCTTTTCAATCCCTGGCCGCCGGGCAAAATCCCGAAGATGTGCCCCATGCGCCGCCGCGGATTGCCGGGGCAAACGGGGAAGGGCGCGTATGCTGCCTGAGAGGTGTGTCAATCTGGCGGAACTCGATGCGGACCGCTGGTGCAATTCGGCACACGGCACCGCCCTTGCGATCCGGGTGCGGTACCGCCTCGGAAGACCGACTCCGAAATGCTCACGCGATTCGCCGTGATCTGGAGCGCGGTCGGCACCCGTGTGCGTTCCAAGGCCGATTGGCTTAGAGTTTGCTAATCGATGCGTCCGTCCACCGCCTCATCATCGTGGACGGCGATAGATCGCCGATTGAAAGTTGGAGCGATATATGCCAGAACCCGCACCGCCCGCGACCGTTGCCTATTTCTCGATGGAAATCGGCCTTGAGCCGGACCTGCCGACTTACAGCGGCGGGCTCGGCGTCCTCGCGGGCGATACGCTCCGGGCCGCAGCCGATCTCGGCGTCGCAATGGTCGGGGTATCGTTAGTCCATCGCAAAGGGTACTTCCGTCAGCACGTCGACGAGCATGGCAATCAGACCGAGACCGCTGCGGAATGGGCGCCAGAGTCGAAGACCGAGGCGTTGAGACCGCGCGTGACGGTTGCCATCGAGGGGCGTCCGGTCCAGATCCGCGCCTGGCGGTACCTCGTCCGCGGGATGACAGGCGGCACGATCCCCGTCTATCTACTCGACACCGATCTGCCCGAGAATACGGCGTGGGATCGCACGCTCACTGACCACTTGTACGGCGGCGATCCGCGGTATCGCTTGTGTCAGGAGGTGGTACTCGGTGTCGGCGGCGTGGCCATGTTGCGGGACTTGGGGCACAACCGCGTAACCACGTACCACATGAACGAAGGCCACTCCGCCCTTCTCACCTTGGGGCTGCTCGCCGAATGCGGATGGACTGAGGGCGGCGTGTCGCGGGCAACGCACGAGGCAGTCCGCCGGCGGTGCGTGTTTACGACTCACACACCGGTGGCGGCAGGACAGGATCAGTTTGCCCTCGACTTGGCCCGCCAAGTACTCGGCCCCGCGGCCGACAGCCTCCGCAACGTTAACGGTCATGCCCCCGGGATCTTGAACATGACCGCATTGGCCCTTTCGTTCTCTCGGTACGTGAACGGCGTGGCCATGCGGCATGGCGAGATTTCCCGCGGCATGTTTCCCGGCTACCCGATCAACTCCATCACCAACGGCGTGCATGCGGTCACGTGGGCAGCGGAGGCGTTTCGAAATCTGTACGACCACCACATGCCCGAGTGGCGGCGGGACAACCTGTACCT
>DATJGQ010000234.1:0-2367 GCA_035494815.1 Gemmataceae bacterium | reverse complement strand
GGCGGCGAGGCGGTGCTGGGCCAGGTCGAGTGCCGAGCCGGCCGGGTGCTGGTACATCGGCGGGTACTGGGCGTCGCGGTAGTACGGGAAGTGGCCGCTGGTCCGGTACAGCTCCAGCCGGCCAATGTGCGGAGTGTAGACCGGCTGATAGCCGCGCTTGACCAGTTCGTCCTTGATGAAGGTCTCCAGAATTCCGCGGACGGTCGCTCCCTTCGGCATCCACAGGATCAGCCCCGAGCCGACGAGCGGGCTGATGGTAAACAGCTTGAGCTGCTTGCCGAGCACGCGGTGGTCGCGCTTCTTCGCCTCCTCGACGAGCGTGAGATACGCGTCCAAATCCTTCTGATTGAAGAACGCGGTCGCGTAAAGTCGCTGCAATTGCTTGCGGGTCGAGTCGTTCTTCCAATACGCGCCGGCGATGTTGAGCAGCTTGAACGCCCCGACCTTGCCGGCGTGCGGCAGGTGCGGGCCGCGGCAGAGGTCGATGAACTCGCCCTGGCGATAGAAGCTCAAGGTCGGGTACTTCTTCAACTCGTCGTCGATGTGCTCGACCTTGTATTGCTGGGCCATGTCCTCGCAGAGGGCGCGGCCCTCGGCGGTCGGCCGCTCGAACCGCTCGAACGGTTCGGCCGCCTTGACGATCTTCCGCATCTCCTCCTCGATCCGCGGGAAGTCGGCCTCGGTGATCGGGGTCGGCGAATCGATGTCGTAGTAAAAGCCGTGCTCGGTCGCGGGGCCGAACGCGAGTTGCGCCCCCGGGAAGAGTCGCAACACAGCCCGGGCCATGATGTGGGCGCACGAGTGCCGCAGGACGTCGACTGCTTCTTTGTCCTTCTCGGTGAGCAGTTGAAAAGGCAGTTCGCCGTTGGGTGCGAGTTCGGGCGTGAGTTCGCGGTCCAGGTCGAGGACGGTGCCGTTGACCTTGGCGGCGATCGCGGCCTGCGCGAGGCGTTTGCCGATCGATTCGGCCACGTCGCGCGGCCGGGTGCCCGGCGGGACCTGTCGGGACGAGCCGTCGGGGAGTTTGAGGGTGAGCACGAGAGGTGCCTCCTGATACGGTCGATTGCCTGCCGGCCCCTACAACGGGTCGGCCGGGAAAGCGACACGGCGGCCGGGCCTCCAGTTCGCCCGGCGGGAGAGGATATCTTACCGAAGAGGTGCGATGGGTTGAATCGCGGCCGCGAGCAGAATTATGGCGCTCCTACACATAGCGCGATCGCCGAGGCCACGGCATCAAGCTGGGCAGCGCCTACGACGCCAATTCGACTCGCGAATCGTGTCAGGGAAACGGATTTCGACTGGAATGCATCGGCGCCCGAATCCTTGTGCAACCCATTCGCGGCATCGGCGGGAATCAGCACGAACCAAGGGTAGGTCACGTACTGGCGCTTCCAGTCCGTAATCGGGACGACCATCCGCAATGGCAGACGACCAATCGCGTCGAGGCTCACAACCAGAGCCGGCCGCAGTTTTCTGATCTCCGCGCCCGCCGCCGGGTCGAAGTTTACCAGCCAAATCTTACCGCGGCTGGGAATCGGAGCTTTCGCCATGCAGGTCTTCCTCGCCGAATGCCTCGAACGCGGTCAGGTCCGAATCGCGTCGGTAGTCATTTTCGGCGGCTGCGGCTGCAACGGCGAGTATCGCGTCCTGCTGTTCGCGAGGGAGTCGTCGCAGTTCCGCGGCGGTCCAATTTCGCGTCTGCAACGACGGCTCAGTCAGTGCCATGAGTGTCCTCCATTGAGGTTTCTTCTGGCAAACTTTTCGCGGAGCGCGACCAACTTTCGGGCGCCGAGGCGGCCAATGGCGGCAAGCGCAGGAGAATTGTGTTGCTGCCGCTGCCGCTCCGCCGTGCGCTCGCGGATGCTCCGATCCTGCTCGTCCAGTTCGGCCTTATGTTCGGCGTAGTAACTGCGGACGACTGCGATCTCCTCTGGCGAGAGCGAGGGAATCCAGCGGATAATCTCTTCGTCGGTACGGTCATCCTGGAAGTACGGGACGAGGTCCTGGACCGTGATCCGGCTCGTGGACAACTGTAATCCACGGCCGCGGTCGACGATTGTGATAGTCTCGCTCATGGCTCGGTCCTGACTACGGTTCACTACAAAATCTTACCGCGTTGTGGCGGCCCGCGGGAGGCCGACTCTATGTGCAACCAAAAACGCGGCAGGGCCTTTTCGCTTGCTTGTTTCAACTGGGCGTCGAACAATGACCGTTCGGCGACGTCGTTGATCGCGCTCCCGGGCCCGCCTCATGTCTTATCACCTCGAGTGCCAGGTTTGCCGCCATAAGGTGGAGGGTTCCGACGCGTCGGCAAAAATGGACCAGTGCCCGGAGTGCGGCAGCTTCTTCACGATGATGCCGGTCACC
>DATJGQ010000233.1:0-5184 GCA_035494815.1 Gemmataceae bacterium | reverse complement strand
GTTGGCGAACGCCAGCGTCGCGATCCGCGTCGAATCGGTCTGGAACGCGAGCACGAGCAGGTCGCACATGAGGCGTAGGTGCGCGGCATAATCCTTCGGCATCCCCTCCGGGGGCACCGGGTAATCGGACGGGACCGGCTTCGGCGTCGCCTGGTCGTGCGCGGCCTTGGCGATGCGAACTTCGAGTTCGCGGACGGCCGTCAGGTACTCGTCGACCTTGCGATTGTCCGCGGCGCCGAGCGTGCCCTGCAGTTGGTTGGCGTCGTCGCGGACGAGGTCGAGGATGCTCTTGCGGTTGCGCTCGCGGCGGGCGCGGGCCTCGTCCATCTCGCCGGGCTTGCCGTTGCCGAACAGCCGCTCGAAAACCAGCCGCGGGTTCACTTCCTTCGGCACCGGCGTGCTTTCGCCGCGCCAGGAAATCGTCGAGCTATAAGCGCAACTGTAGCCGGAGTCGCAGTTCCCGGCGGTGCGGCCGGGTTCGCAGCCGAGTTCGAGCGACGGGAACCGCGTCGCGTCGCCGATCCGCTGGGCGGCATACTGGTCGACGGAGACGCCGACCTTGATGTCGGCCCCGTGCGTCTTTCGCGGCTGGCAGCCGGTGAGGAACGCGGACATGGCGCGGGCGTGATCACCCGGGCCGTCGCCGTGCGGGCGGGCCTTGTCGCAGGTCAGGCCGGTCATGACCAGCAGTTCGTCCTTGACCGGGGCGAGCGGTTCGAGGATGTGCGGCAGGGTAAAGTTCGCGCCCTCGGCGGTGGGCGTCCAGTCGACCATGTGGGCGCCGTTTGGGACGTAGCAAAACGCCATCCGCAGCGGCACTCCCGATTTCGCCGTCGATGCGCCGGCCACCGCGAGTCGAGGCAACATGGCGTCGAGCAACGGCAGGGCCACGGCCGTGCCGAGGCCCTTGAGGGCGGTCCGCCGGGAAATTCGCGAGTTCGGCAGCATCATTTGCCGGCACCTTTAGTACTGGGTGTCCGCATCTGGAACGGTTCGCTCCGCACAATGGCGAGCACGAGTTCGCTAAACCGGTCGCCTTTCGCGGCGACCGACTGGCAGAGAGCGTCCACGTTGCAGCGGTCGAAGTACTCGACGCCGCGGCCGAGGGCGTACGTCAACAGCTTCTCCGCCAGGCAACGGCGGAAAGCGTCGCGGTTGCCCCGCAGGATTGTACGCAATTCCGCGGGATCTTTGAAGCGCCGTCCGTCCGGCAACTCGCCCGACGGGTCGATGTCGAACGTACCGTCTTTATCGCGCCACGCGCCGATCCCGTCGAAGTTTTCGAACGCGAACCCGAGCGGGTCCATCTTCTGATGACAGGTCGCACACTCCGCTTTGCTGCGATGAAGCTCCATCCGCTGACGCAACGAGCCGGTGACGGCCGCCTCCTTACCCTCTTTTAAGTCCGGCACGTCCGGCGGCGGCGGGGGCGGCGGGGCATTCATCAGGCTTTCGAGGATGAACTTGCCGCGTTTCACCGGCGAAGTCCGCGTCGGATTCGAGGTTACGGTCAGAATGCTCCCGTGCGTGAGAATGCCGGCACGGTGCGTCCCTTCCAGGCTGACTTTGTGGAACTCCTCGCCCTTGACGCCTTTGATGCCGTAATGCTTTGCCAGCCGCTCGTTGACGAAGGTAAAGTCGGCGTCCAGGAAGTCGAGGATGTTGCGATCCTCGCTGGCCATCGCGGAGAAGAAGAGGCTAGTTTCGCGCATCATCGCGTCGCGCAGCTGCTCATCGAAATCGGGGTAGGTTTTCGGGTCGGGAGCGGCCGTTTTGAGGTTCTGAACCTGCAGCCATTGCCCGGCGAAGTTGTCGCCGAGGGCCCGGCTCCTCGGGTCCATCAGCATCCGTCGGACTTCCGGCTCCAACTGGTTGCGCAGTTGCCCGGCGTCGGCCAGCCGTGACAGTTCCTCGTCGGGCATTGTGGACCAGAGGAAATACGACAACCGCGTCGCTAGCTCTTGCTCACTGATCGGGAACGACTTGTCCAATTGTTTTCGGTCGCGCTCGACCTTGAAGACGAAGTGCGGCGAGACCAGCACCGCTTGAACCGCCAGCTTGATCCCGTCGTCAAAACTTTCGCCGCGGGCTTTCGACTCGGCGACGAGCTTGACCAGCCGGTCGATTTCGACCGTCGTCACCGGCCGGCGGAACGCGCGGCGGGCGAACGCTTCGAGAATTCGATGGGCGGCTTCGGCCTCGGAAAGCTGATCCCCGGGCTGAGCGATCATAATCCGCTTGTACGATGCCGACGGCAGCCGAAGGATCTTCGGCATTGGGCCCTGGACTTCGATGTCCATGACGGCCAATCCCCGAAAGCGCCTGTCGAGGTCGGTTTGTTTGGGATCCTCGAACGGGTTGACGAACGCGAGGGTCAGCTTGTGTTCACCGGCTTTGAGTGTGGTTTTCCTCTCACGGGCGCCACCGGGCCGCTGTTCGGTGCCGCGCACGTCCTGTCGATCGAGGTCCTGGTCGTCGAGCCGCACCGCCATCTTCACCGTCTCGGGGCCCACCTGGTAGCCGAAGGTGCGATAACGGACCATGTATTCGCCGTCGGTAGGAATCTTGAAATCGACGAACGCGTCGCCGGCGGTGAACGAGACGGCCTGCCGGTCGCGATACGTGACGTCGTTTTTGGTCGTCTTGATGTCCCGCTGGGTCCAGCGCTGCGTCGGCGCCGGCGGCACGAGATCGCCCTCGAACGCCTTGTCGACGATGCGTTCGGCCGCGCCGAGGTACTTCTCGAAAAGGAGGGGTGACAGGGAGAGTACATCGCCGATGTTGTCGAAGCCGTAGCCGACGTCGTCGGCCGGGAAATCGTCGTTGACGCCGTAATCGACGCCGATCAGGTCGCGGATGGTGTTGGCGTATTCCGTGCGGTTCAGCCGACGGAGCGTGACGCGCCCCGGGTCAGGAGCGCCGATGCAATTCGACTTGAGAAGCTCGGCATTGAGCCATGCGACGACAGTCTTTTTCTGCTCGGCGGTCGGTTGCGGCTGTTTCGGCGGCGGCATCTCGCCTTGTTGCAGCCGCTGCATGACCGTCTCCCAGAGGTCGCGGTCCTTTTCCAGAGACTTCACGTCGCGCGTATGGAACGCGACACTGCCGTTCTGCTTCATCTCTCCATGACAGCGGATGCAATGTTGCGTCAGAAATGGCTTTACGACCGTGTCGAACGAACCGGCGGGGGCGACCGCCGCTGCCGTGGACGGCGGATCAGCCGCCCATGGCGTCGACGTAAATATGCCCGCAAACGCCACTACGGCGACGAGGGGGAACAGGCGCAGGAGGACCACTCGGCATCGATGTCGGGAGCCAGCGCGATTCATAAGTCGTTTCGGCCGAGTAACTAGGAGTCAGCGATCGGGGCAGGCGCGGTCGTTCGGGCGAACGCACCCGCCGAACGGGGCGGGTAGGAGAGTCAATTATTAGTATCCGTGACCCTCCCCCGGCCGGCAAGGCAAAACCCCTGCCTTCTCATCCTGTCTTCATTGTTTAGAGATCGGCCAGCGACCGAAGTTGCAACAAAAACGACGTTCGTTTCGCGATATCCGGCGACCGCTCGTTCCCTTATATTTGCTTCATGCCCGACCTCTATGACCAGATCGCGGAGGCGACCGCCGCCGTTCAGGCCCGCTGGACCGGCCGCCCGACCGTCGGCATCATCCTCGGGACCGGCCTCGGTGCCCTCGCCGAAGACATTCGCGATGGCGTGACCATCCCGTATCAGGAACTGCCGCACTTCCCGCATTCGACGGTCCATTCGCATGCGGGGGAACTGGTGTGCGGCACTTTGGCGGACAAGTCGGTCCTTGCGATGTCCGGCCGCTTCCACGCCTATGAAGGCTACTCGCTCCAGCGGATCACGTTCCCCGTCCGAGTGCTAAGGTCGCTCGGCTGCAAGACCCTGATCGTCTCGAACGCCTGCGGCGGGCTGAATCCGCAATACGCCAAAGGCGACATTATGCTGATCGAAGACCACATCAATCTGTTGGGCGACAACCCGCTCATCGGCCCGAACGACGACCGCCTCGGTGACCGGTTCCCTGACATGAGCGAACCTTACGACAAGGAGCTGCTCGCCCTGACCAAGCGGCTGGCGGTTGAGGAGAAGCTGCCGGTGCAACAGGGCGTCTTCGTCGCGGTGACGGGGCCAAACCTGGAGACGCGGGCGGAGTACCGGTTCCTGCGGACGATCGGCGCCGACGTCGTCGGCATGTCAACGGTCCCGGAGACGATCGTCGCCGTTCACAGCAAGATGAAGGTGCTCGGCTTCTCGATCATCACGGACATGTGCCTGCCGGACGCACTCGAACCGACGAGCCTGGCGGAGATCGTCGCCGTCGCGAACGAGGCGGAAAAGAAGTTACGCCGGCTGGTACGGCGGGTCGTCGAAACTCTTCCGTGATTCCGACGGCGGAAGGTACAGCAGCACCAAGGTGGTGATTTGGCTGATGAAGATCGCGCGGTGCGTGCCCTCGGGCTGATACGCCAGGAACACTTCGTCCAACACCTGGAACGCCGCCCATAACGCCAGGTTGACGCCGCAGGCCAGGATCGTCTCCGACTCTTCGGCGAGTGGGCGTCCGCGATACGCGGCGAGCGCGCGCCAGAACAGCAGTGCCGCCAGCGCCTGCCAGGCGATCGCGCCGGCGAACAGGCTCGTTTGGAGCAATTGGGGCACCCCGAGCGGGTCCATGACCGAGTTGATCCAACGCCAGTTGCCGGACGCGAACACGAATGACTGAGGAAGTACGCCATGCGAGCGCAGAGCGTCGAGGACGTTCGTCGCCGTGACGATGCTCAGCCAGGCGGCCCAGAAGGACAGGATCAGTCGTTTGATGGCGGTCAAGACGTGGGACTCGGGAAATCCGGGACGAGTCAATGGTCTAGTAGTTTTCGCAGCGCCTTCCAGCTCGCTTCCTGCGCCTTCCATCTGACTACGCTGGCCCCGACGTCCGCAATCGACATTTCCTTGATCAGGTCCGACCATGGTCGATCGTCACGATTGATCAAGCGGGCGGATTGCAGATCGGCGAAGCGGTCCGCGTTGTGACAACCGCTGCAAAGCTGCTTGATTGGCCGCATGGCCGGGCCCGGAAAGGGTCTACCATTGGAGCGGTATTCGAACTCGTCCCACCGGTGCGACGCGAAACCGGTCTTATAGTCACTCTCGTCATTGCC
>DATJGQ010000232.1:0-3448 GCA_035494815.1 Gemmataceae bacterium | reverse complement strand
GCGCGCGGGGATACGTCTCGATCGGCAAATCCGTCAGCAACCTGCGGGTGTACGTGTTGGACGATCGCCTGCGGCCGGTGCCGATCGGTGTTCCGGGCGAACTGTGTGCCGGCGGCGCGGGCGTCGGGCCGGGCTACTGGGACCGACCCGAACTGACCGCCGCGAAGTTTGTCGCCGATCCGTTCGTGACCGGCGGGCGGATATATCGTACCGGCGACCGCGTCCGCTGGCGCACGGGCGGCGATCTGGAGTACCTCGGCCGGATCGATCAGCAGGTCAAGCTCCGCGGCATTCGCATCGAGCCGGGCGAGATCGAACTCGCGCTCGCCCGGCACCCGGGCGTGCGACAGGCCGTTGTGATGGCCCGCGAAGACGCGCCGGGACATCCGCGGCTTGTCGCCTACGTCGTCCCCGCCGAATGGCCCGGGCCGGACGCGGCGGAGTTGCGCGGCTTCCTCAAGTCGCGGCTGCCGGACCCGCTCTTGCCTGCGGCATTCGTCATGCTCCGCGAACTGCCGCGGACGCCGAGCGGGAAAGTGCACCGGCAGGCCTTGCCCGTGCCGACCGGCAACGATGCGGCGGCCGTTCCGTATGTCGAGCCGCGGACGCCGGCCGAGAAAACGCTGGCCCGCATCTGGACGGAACTGCTCGGCGTTGAGCGGGTCGGCGCGGCGGACAACTTCTTCGACCTGGGGGGTGAATCACTGCTCGCGGTCCGGATGATCGCCCGCGCCCGCGCCGCCGGACTGCCGCTCGCACCGCTCGACCTGTTCCAACATCAGACGGTCGCAGAACTGGCGGCGGTCACGGCTGCGACGAATCAAACTCCGGTCGCTCTCGGTCCCGACTCACCCGATCCCCTCTTGGTGCCGTTGCGGCCGCAGGGGTCGGGTTCTCCGTTGTTTCTCATTCACCCGATTGAAGGTTCGCTCACGGGATACGCGGCGCTGCTGCCGCAGCTTGGGAGCGAACAGCCGGTCTGGGGCGTGCGTGCGGCGGGGTTCATCGAAGGCGAGGCCCCGACGCGCACGATCGATGCGATGGCGACGCGCTACCTGGACGCGCTGCGGGCGGTGCAGCCGGTCGGACCGTATCGCCTCGGCGGCTGGTCCATGGGCGGGCTGATCGCCTACGAGATGGGGCGGCAACTGCTCGAGAGGGGCGACCGCGTCGAGTTTCTGGCGGTCATCGACCAACGTCCCGCGGGGCGGCCTGAGGACGGCCTGGGCGAGCGACTCCTGAACCTGTCACTTCCGTTGGAGTCGCTGCTCGGCTCGGCGACGGAGACACAGCTCGCCGACCTTCTCCGTGAGGCCGCGCCGCTGTTACCGCCCGGACTCAGGGAATCCCTTTCCCCGCAACAGTTCCGCGTTTACCTACGGAACGCACTGGCGATTCACCATTACGCGGCGCCGCCGGCCGCACTCCGGATGTGGCTTTTCCGCACAAACTCCTCCGTCGCCGCGGCCGACGACCCGACGCTGGGCTGGGCCGCGGTCGCCGAAGCCGGTGTCGAGGTCCGCACCTTTCCTGGGGACCACCGTTCCCTCATGCGGCCGCCGCACGTCGCCGCACTGGCAACGGCCATCGCCGCCGACTTGCGAGCCGCGAAGCAAGAGCGATAAGGCCCGGATTCCGCAGTCGCCGCGTCGATCTCGACGGCGTCGAGAATGCCGCCTGACGAAACGCGCGGAGTCACGTTATAATGGCGATACTCATGATGTCGATTCGACTTCCATAGGTCAGGACGCTGCGCCGGGAGGAACGGCTAGCCCATGGCGGAGTTGGAAGCCCACTTCGAGAACGACCGGTCGCTCACCTGGCGGCATATGCTGCCGGCCGGCGAGTTCACCCTCGGCCGTCTGCCGGGCGAAGGCAACGAGCTGTGGGCCACCCCGTGGGACAATTTCATTTCGCGCAAACATGCGACCCTGCAATGGCAGAGCGGTCGGCTGGTGGTTCAGAAGCTCCCGTCGGCCGGCAATCCGGTTTTTTATAAGGGCGTGCCGGCGGACGAGTTCGTCGTGCTGCCGAACGAGCAGTTCCGCATCGGCAATACCGTCTTCACCGTCATCGACGAGGGCGCCCCGATCGAGCTATCGGTCGGGCCGAAGGAGCTCCGGCAAATCCGGTTCGAGAACGCCGACCAGCGGGTCGAGGCGCTCGCCGCGTTGCCGGAAATCCTCCGCCAGTCGCCGGACGAGGCGTCGCTCGAACAGCAAGTCGTCGAAGCGCTGTTGCGCGGCGTGCCGAACGCCGACCGGGCGGCGGTGGTTCGCGTGCTGCCGGAATCGTCGGAGTCGGACGTGCGCGTCGTCGTCACCGCGGCGGCGCAACGCGGCGGCGGGGCGGCCGAATTTCGGCCCAGTCGCAAGCTCGTGCACGACGCCGTCCGCCGCCGGCTGAGCACGCTGCACGTCTGGAACACCTCGGACTCTCGGCAGACGCCGGATTCGAAATTCAGCCTGTCCGACCCGAGTGCCGACTGGGCGGTGTGCGCGCCGCTCTTGGACGACGCCTCGACCGGCTACGGCCTGTACGTTTCCGGCCGGCTGTCGCGGGAGGTGAAGACGTCCGACAGCGTCATCCGCGACGCCGAACTGCGGGGGGACTTGCGGTTCGCGCAGTTGACCGCCGACATTTTCGGCACCCTCCGCCAGGTGTACGTGCTGCAGCGACGGCAGAGTCTGTTGCTGCGATTCGTCTCGCCACGCGTCGCCCGCGAACTGTTGACGGACACGAGCCGGTCGGTCGACGCGGTGATCGAGAAACGGCCGACCGAGGCGACGGTGCTCTTCTGCGATTTGCGCGGGTCGAGCAAGTTCGTCGAGGGCGGGTCGACCGACCTCGATCAATCCTGGGACGCGGTCAGCGAGGCGCTGGCCCTGATGACGGACGCGATCATCCAGTTCGACGGCGTCATCGGCGATTTCCAGGGCGACGCGGCGATGGGCTTCTGGGGCTGGCCGCAGGCCGCGGAGGACCAGATCGAACAGGCGACGCGGGCGGCCTTGGCGATCCAGAAGCACTTCGTGCGGGCAGCCCGCAAGAGTGGCGGGCAGACGTTCGCGTTCGGCGTCGGCGTCGCGCACGGCCCGGCGATTGCCGGCCGGCTCGGCTCGATCGACCAAATCAAGCTCGGCGTATTTGGCCCGGTCGTGAATTTGGCTGCGCGGCTCGAAGGGATGACCAAGCAGTTCCGCGTGCCCATCCTGGTCGACGAGAACGTCGCCGCGTACGTAGCGTCGAAGAAACACTGCGGTTGGGCGCGGGTGCGGCGGGTCGCGAAAGTGCGGCCCGCCGGCATGGCGACCGCCGTGCAGATCAGCGAACTTCTGCCGCCCGTCGGCCAGGACTCCTGCCTGCCGGAGCCGAAGCGGCTGGACTACGAGAGCGCCCTCGAGGCGTTCCTCGCCGGCTCCGGCAAGCGCTGGGAGGATGCGGAGAA
>DATJGQ010000231.1:0-2109 GCA_035494815.1 Gemmataceae bacterium | reverse complement strand
TCTTGTGGAAGGGGGCCGAAGGGCACGTCGATCATCGATCGTGCTTCGGCTGCCACAATCAGGCGACCCCCATTCTAGCGATCACGGCGGCCGGCGAACGCGGGGTCTCGTCGCGCGACAAGCCGCTGACCGATCAGCTTGAGTTCGTCGCCGCCTTCTTGGAACGCGACCGCGAGAATTACCGACAAGGCAAGGGTCAGGGTGGCCAGGTGGACACGGCCGGTTACGCCCTCCTCACGCTCGAGGTCGGCGGGTGGAAGCCGGACGCGACGACGGAGGCGGTCGTCGAATACCTGCTGCAGCGGGACGCGGACCGCGGCTACTGGCGGACGACGAGCAATCGCCCGCCGTCGGAATGGAGCCAGTTCACGCCGACGTATCTGGCCATTCGCGCGCTCCACCGCTGGAGCACTCGCGAGCAGAAAGACCGCGCGGCCAAACGGATCGACGCGGCCCGCCGTTGGCTCGTCGAAACGCCGGCCAAGGACACCGAGGACCGCGTCTTCCGCTTACTCGGGTTGCATGCCGCCGGCGCTGGTGAAGACGCACGTTCGGCGGCGGAGGAGCTGGCAAAGACCCAGCGCGAGGACGGCGGCTGGGGGCAGACGGACGATATGGCGAGCGACGCCTACGCCACCGGCACCGCGTTGTTCGCCCTGCATCGGGCGGGCGGGCTTGCCGTCGATGGTCCGGCGTACCAGCGCGGCGTCGCGTTCCTTGTCAGGACGCAGCTCGAGGACGGCTCGTGGCTGGTGTTGTCTCGCAGCCGGCCGTTTCAGACCTACTTCGAGAGCGGCTTCCCGCACGGCAAGGACCAGTTCATCTCGATGGCCGCGACCGGCTGGGCGACCGCCGCGCTGAGCCTGGCGCTACCGGCGAAGTCGGCCGCGAAGCTCGACAGGTAATTCGCCATGAGCGACCCTCTCCCTCGGACCATCTCCCGGCCGATGCAATTCAAGAATGGCGTCGCGATCGGCATCAGCAATCGTTGGCGCAACGGGCAGTATTGCACGATCCTCACCGAGGCCGGAATGGTCGGCTGTGGCATCTATGACATGCACACCCCGGGCGAGTTCGGTCAGGCGATCGCCATCGCCCGCGGCACCCCGCAGGACCCGCTCGTCGAGCCCGAGGACCTGCTCGACGCCAGGATCGTCGACGCCACCGGCCCGGCGAAAAAACTCGGCATCACCATCGGCATGACCGGCCGCGAAGCGGTCGACGTGCTGCTCGCCGCGTCGAAGAAGTAGCGCGGACGGCCGATTCGCTAGTCACGCCTTCTCGAATTGAACCGCCGCCCGCACAGGAGCTTGTATGAGCCAATTCCGACGATCCACACGGGTCCTTCGGACGCCGATCCTGATCGCCGCCGCGGTCGGCGGCTCGGTGAGTTTCGCGGCGTCGCCGACGGCGGCGACGTCACAGCTCGCCGAGGTTCGCGTAGGGATCGACGCCGGCGACATCCGGGGCGGCGACCACCGGGCCCTGCAGGCGGCGGTCGATTATGTGGCCGGACTGGGCGGCGGGAAAGTACTGATCGGCCCGGGCCGGTACTCGATGCGAAACGCCTTAAAGCTGCGCGACAAAGTCCAAATCATCGGGGTTCCGGGCGAGACCGTCCTCGTCGCGTGTGACGGCTTTACCAGTCCTCTATCGGCCGATGGCGACGCCAACGAGCGACAGATCGCCGTCGCGGACCCGAGCGGCTTCCGCGTCGGCGACGGCGTCGCAATCCAGCAGACGGGGTCCGGCGGCTTCGAGGTCACGACGGCCACGCTGACCGCCCGGGTCGGCCCGAACTCATTCCGAATCTCCGCCCCGCTTTATTTGGACTACATGGTCGCCCGCAAGGCGTCGGCCAAACTCGCGTTCCCGGTCGTCGGCGGCTGGAATGTGAAAGATGTGGTGATCGAGGGCCTGACCATTGACGGCAACCGCGAGAAGTCCCAAGAACTCAATGGCTGTCGCGGCGGCGGCATATTCCTGTTCGAGAGCGAACGGGTCACCATCCGTAACTGTACCGTCCGCAACTATCGTGGCGACGGGATCAGCTTCCAGGTGTCCCACCACGTCACCGTCGAGGACTGCCTGTCGGAAAACCACACCGGC
>DATJGQ010000230.1:0-2831 GCA_035494815.1 Gemmataceae bacterium | reverse complement strand
CCAGGCAGTTCAACCCGGTCAAGTTCGATCCCGACGCCTGGGTGCAGCTGGCGCAGGACGCCGGGATGAAATACATGGTGATCACGTCGAAGCACCACGACGGCTTCGCCATGTTCAAGTCCGCCGTCAGCAAGTACAACGTCGCCGATGCGACCCCTTACGGCAAGGACATCCTGAAGCAGCTCGCCGACGCGTGCGCGAAGCGCGGCATGCGGCTCGGGTTCTACTACTCGCAGTCGCAGGACTGGCACGAGAAGGACGGCGCCGGCAACACCTGGGACTTCGGGCCCGACCAGGGGCCCGCCCCCGAGAGCAAGGAGCTCAAGAACTACGACGCGTACCTGCGCGCCAAGGCGGAGCCGCAGGTGAAGGAGCTCCTCACGAACTACGGGCCCGTTGCGCTGATCTGGTTCGACACGCCGCGCATGATGACCGCGGAGCGCGGCCAGCGCTTCGCCGACATCGTCAGGAAGACGCAGCCGAACACCTTGATCGACGGCCGGCTCGGTACCGAGGGGGATTACCGCTCGACCGGCGACAACGTCATCCCGCCCGAGCCGTCCACCGAGGCCTGGGAAACGCCCGCGACGATCAACGACACATGGGGCTTCCGGAAGGACGACACCAACTGGAAGTCGGCGGGCCAGATCGCCTTCAAGCTGGTGGACATCGTCAGCAAGGGGGGCAACTACCTGCTCAACGTCGGTCCGACCGCGGAAGGAGTCATCCCGCAGCCGAGCGCGGACGTGCTCCGCACCGTCGGCCGCTGGCTCAAGGTCAATGGGGAAGCCGTCTACGGCGCGGGAATCTCTCCCTTCGGCGACGAGTTCGGGGAGTACTCGGCGAAGGGATTGAAGGACGTCCGCGGCCAGAAGCTGTTCCTTGCGAACAACGAATACCGGGTGACCACGAAGCCCGGCAAGCTCTACATTACGTTCTTCAGCGAGCCGCGCGCGGTCTTTGAAATTCCGGCAATGAGGAATAAGCTGCTCCGCGCGTACCGCCTCGCCGACAAAGGGCCGATTGAGCTGAAGACCGAAAACGGCAGAACGAGTTTCAACATGCCGCGTCCCATGCTCGACCCGATGGCGACGGTCGTCGTGGTGGAGTTCGAGGGGGACAAGGTCCAGAAGTAGCTCCAGCACGCCTGTTTCTTTTGGGAGGGGAGAAACAATGAAGTCGTACCGTTCGATGGCGCAGTGCGTCGCGGCGCTGCTTTTCATGCATACGATCGCGGCGGCGCCGGCGATCGGTCAGACCGTTACCGGGGAAATCCGTGGAACCGTGCGTGACAGTTCAGGCGGCGTGCTGCCTGGCGTGACCGTGACGGCCACGCATACGCAGACCGGACTCAAACGGTCGGAGACGACGGGGGCGACCGGCAGCTACGTCCTCCCGAGCCTTCCCATCGGCGGGTATGTCGTCACGGCGGAGCTCCAGGGCTTTCGCAAGGCGGAGAAAACAGGATTCGAGCTCCGCCCTGACGGCCGCGTCACCGCCGACTTCACGATGTCGATCGGCGCGTTGACCGAGACCGTAACGGTTGAAGCGTCCCGCGGGGATACGGTGAATCGGACGTCCGGCGAGGTCTCCCGCATCGTCGACGGCGAGACGGTCCGCTCGCTGGCGCTGTCGGGCCGCAACTACCTCGAGCTCGCGTCGCTCATTCCCGGCGCGGTGATGCTGGACGACGACCAGATGGCGGTGACGACGGGCCTCGGCACGGCCGGCACCGTCATCAACGGCAACCGCGGCAACAGCAACAACCTGACGGTCGACGGCGGCTTCAATCTCGACTCCGGCTCGAACTCGAGCATGATCAACAACGTCGGCATCGACTTCATCGACCAGGTCTCGATCCAGACGTCGAACTTCGCCGCCGACAAGGGACGCAACGCCGGCGCTTCGATCAATGTCGTGACCCGAAGCGGAACCAACCAGTACGGCGGCAGCGTCTTCACAACCTACCGGAACGACCGATTCCACGCCGCCAACCATTTCGCGCCGCGGGACGCGAACGGCAAGAAGATCAAAGCCAAGGAGGTCTTCAACGATCCCGGCGGCGGCTTCGGCGGTCCCATAATCCGCAACAAGCTGTTCTTCTTCGGCGGTGTCGAGTTCAAGTCGCTCGATCGCCAGGAATCGCCTCTCCTCCGGCTGCTGCCGACACGGGCCGAGCTGAACGGAGACTTCAATGCCAGGATCCTCGGCCCCGATGGAGTCGCCGGCACAGCCGACGACAACGGCATCGCCAACTCGTTGATCAACCCCGCGACGGGGCAGGCCTTTCCAGGCAACGTCATCCCGCAGAACCTGATCACGGCCGACGGCCGTGCCATCGCCAAGGTCTACGAGCGGATGATCGGGCTGGCGGCGACGTATACCGATGCACCGATCGCCAATAACACGGTCTTTCAGCTCGATTTCCCTTTCGACTGGCGGCAGGACCTCGCCCGTATCGACTACCGGCCGAGCAAGGCGCACTCCTTCTACATGCGGTACCTGCACGACAAGTACGACCTGATCGAGCCGCGCGGCACCTTCATCGGCTCCCCGATGCCGACCATCCCGACCAACCGGATCCGCCCCGGCTATGGCATTCAGCTTTCGCACACCTGGATCGCCAGGCAGAACCTGTTCAACGACTTCAAGGCGACCTCGTCGTGGAACGGCCAGCGGATTCCGCCGGCGGGCGACAACTGGCGGCGTGACACATACGGATTCCAGTTCCCGCAAGTGTTCGACCGCGGTCGCTTCGACGTCGACGGTATTCCCCGCATCTCGTTCTCCGGCACCGGCGCGCCGGCCGAGATCATCGGCCCGTCGGGGTC
>DATJGQ010000229.1:0-2878 GCA_035494815.1 Gemmataceae bacterium | reverse complement strand
GCATCTCGTCGCGCAGGACGTTGGGGTTCAGCAAATCCCGGTCCCCCACGGCGAGGAAAATCCGGAGCGGCTTCTTGGGACTCTTCGGAATGAGCGTTTCGTGAAAGTCCCAGGCGCCGCCGGGCGTCTCGGGGTTGAACGGCCATTGCTGGTTGACGAAGGTGCCCGAGGTGGTCAGCACACGGTGGTAGAGGTCCGGGCGATACCAGGCCATGATGAGCGCGGCCGACCCGCCGGAGCTGTTGCCCATGGCCGCGCGACCGTCCGGGTCCTTGGTCAGCTTGACCTCGCAGTGCTTCTCCACGCGCGTCAGGACCTCGGCTTCGATGTAATCCGCATACATCCCTGACATCGTGTCGTATTCCTTGCCGCGCTCGTGACCCTGGGCGTCGCCGCCGCCGTTGGCGACGAGAATGGCGACGATCGGCGGGATGCGCTTCTGCGCGATCAGGTTGTCGAGGATCTGCGGCAGTTGCGTGTTCGGCCGGTCCTTGGGCCCGTCGTGGCAGACCATGAACGGTGCCTCGCTGCCCGCCTGATACTGGGCCGGGACGTACACGGTGATCTGACGTTTGTAGTCGATGGGGTGAGTTTCGACGATCAGGGTCTTGGGGTTGGCCGGATCCACCTTCCCGAAGGCCTGTCGGGCAATCCCCGGGTTGAAAAGCTTGGTGTCCTTCGAGTCGATGGTGAACTGCGTCACCTTGCCGTGGGGAACGCCTTCGACCGCCTTGCGTTCCGAGGCGGGCGTGTACTCGGGGCCGATCAGGAAATTTCCGGTCGCATCCAGCGGCGGGTTCTCGCCGGCTTTCAGCACCGTGAAAGGCGGGGCACCGGGGTCATCAAAACGGCGGACGGGCGGTTGCGACCGAGTTGCCTGCGGGTACAGAACCGAGAAGATCAGAGCCATCGCCCAAAACTTCGACATGAGAGTTCCCCATAAGGATCTTGTGGAATCGGGATCGAGTCCCCGGCCGAGGCCCTGCCGTCTGGAGATCAGGGTAGGGCGCCGAAGTGACGGAGCCCATCGCGGTCGCACGCACCTGGCATCTTCGGCCAGCGGCGGCGAATGGCGCCTATGCGCTTCTTAGGACGGGCGCGATTGCAGGCTGGCCCGCGGCACCGGCGCCGGGTATGCTCGTTGGAAATGTCCGATGTCACGCGGATCTTGGACGCCCTCGCCGGCGGCGACGCGCGCGCCGCCCAGGATTTGCTGCCGCTGGTGTACGCGGAGCTTCGGCAGCTCGCCGCCCGCAAGCTCGCGTCTGAGAAGCCCGGCCAGACGCTCGACGCGACGGGCCTGGTGCACGAGGCCTACTTGCGGCTTGTCGGGCCGGCGGACGACGCGAAGCGCTGGGAGAATCGCGGCCACTTCTTCGCCGCCGCGGCCGAAGCGATGCGCCGGATCCTGGTCGAGGCAGCCCGGCGGCGCGACAGCGGCAAGCGCGGCGGTGGACGCCAACGGGTAAGCCTCGACGATCTGATGACTCGCTCGCCCGATGACCTGGATAACGTCCTCGACGTCGACCAGGCGCTCGACGATTTGGCCCGGGCCGATCCGCAGGCGGCCGAGCTGGTGAAACTGCGGTTCTTCTCCGGCCTGACCGGCGACGAAGCCGCCGCCGTCATGGGCATCTCGGCGCGGGCTGCGGATTTCCTGTGGTCTTACGCACGGGCGTGGCTGTTTGAACGTTTGAGCGCGGAATGATTGTCATTTTCTTTGCGCTCGCCGTGCGCCGTTTTCGCATTGATTCATGCAACGTTTAGTAAAGAGGCTTCCCGTGACCGAACGTGAGATCTTCGTCGGCGCACTCCAGATCGAGGACGCGGTCGGCCGTCGGGACTACCTGGAGGGCGCGTGCAGTGCCAACCCGGCGCTCCGTCACCGCGTCGAGGGGCTATTGCACGCCCTCGGCCGCGCCGGCGATTTCCTGCAACAGCCAGCCGCCAATGGAATGACTCCGACGTCGTCCGTTCGTGGCGAAGCGCTCGGCGATTACATTGGCCCCTACAAGTTGCTGGAACAGATCGGCGAGGGCGGGATGGGCGTGGTCTATCTGGCCGAGCAGACGCACCCCGTCCGCCGCAAGGTCGCCCTGAAGGTGATCAAGCCGGGGCTGGACACGGCCCAGGTGGTCGCCCGGTTCGAGGCCGAGCGGCAGGCCCTGGCCCTCATGGACCACCCGAACATCGCGAAGGTATTCGATGGCGGAACGACCGGTTCGGAGGCCGAAGCGCAGCGAGGCGCGAGTGACGATTCGCCTCGCTGCGCTTCGGCCTCCGGAAGACCGTACTTCGTCATGGAGCTGGTCCGCGGCCTGCCCGTCACCGACTATTGCGACCAGGCCCGACTCCCGGTCCGCGAGCGGCTGGCCCTGTTCGTCCAGGTGTGCCGGGCCGTGCAGCACGCCCACCAGCGCGGCGTCATCCACCGCGACCTCAAGCCGTCCAACGTGCTGGTCACCGTCATCGACGGCCGCCCGGTGCCCAAGGTCATCGACTTCGGCGTCGCCAAGGCGACCGGCACGTCGCTGACCGACCGCACGCTCGCCACCGGCTTCCATCAATTAATCGGCACGCCGCTGTACATGAGCCCGGAGCAGGCCGAGCTGTCCGGCGTGGACGTGGACACGCGGTCGGACGTGTACGCCCTGGGCGTTCTGCTATACGAGTTGCTCACAGGGACTACTCCGTTCGACGCCGAGACGTTGCGGAAGGCTCCGTTCGACGACGTGCGGCGGATGATCCGCGAGGAGGAACCGGCCATCCCGAGCCGGCGGCTGAGCACGCTGGCGGCCGAACGGCAGTCGACCGTGTCCGAGCGGCGGGGCGTGGACGGCCGACGGCTCGGTCGGTTGCTGCGCGGCGAGTTGGACTG
>DATJGQ010000228.1:0-2615 GCA_035494815.1 Gemmataceae bacterium | reverse complement strand
CCATCAATTCCTTGGCGGTCGTTTGCTTCAACCCGCCCGGGTAGTGCGAGTACGCCTGATACGTCTTCGTCTCCAGCTTGTTGCCGGTGAACCGCACCTTCTCGGCGTTGATGACGATGACGAAGTCGCCCGTGTCGACGTGCGGCGTGTAATCCGGGCGGTGCTTGCCGCGGAGGATCGTCGCGATCTGGACCGCCAGCCGGCCGACGACCTGGTCGGCGGCGTCGATCACGTACCATTTTTGCGGGACTTTGCCCTTCTTGGCCAGGGTCGTGGACACGGCGGAATCTCTTCGGGCGAGCTAGAATTCAGCGGAAAACCTTTAATGTACGGCCGTGCGGGGGGTCGTCAAGGCCGCCGGCTCCGTAAGATCAGCCCTGTCACCGGCGAATAACCTGTGGGCAAGCCGGGAGCGTGAGCGACCGGAGTTCCCCGTCACCTTTTCGGAGGGTCCCCCATGAGTGTGCCCGGCTTTCCGCCACGACACCCACTCGGACTACCCCCCGGGAGCGTGCGGGCGGTCCTCGCGCTCATGATCGCCGGTCTGTTTTGGACCGTCCTCATCCTCGCGGAGAGAAACCCCGCCGTCGAGGTGCCGCTTTTCCTCTACTTCCTGACCGGCATGGTCCTGCTGTTTTTCGGCTCGCACGGCTATACGATCGGCAGCCACATGAACGCCGGCTCGCCGCTGCACTTGCCGCGCGGGTCGATCCGGTTCCTGCTGCTTGTGGGCGCGATCGGCGTCTTCGCATGGATGTACTACAAGGACCCGACGCGAATCCAGGAGATCGTCACGCCCAAGCCGGAGCAACTGCAGCAGTGGCCGCAACTCTTGCTGACGACCGTCGGCGGTTACGCCGTCGGCTACCTCATCGGCCGCGGCCCCTGGCGGCGGACGAGTTCGTTCCAGGACCTGCTCGCCTGGGTGTCGCTGATGGCGATGATCGGGCTGGTCGTCGAGACGGTGTGGATCGTATTCATCAACCCGTCGCTGGAAGTCGGCATGTCGCTGCACACCTGGGAGGCGGCGCTGACGGCGATCGTGTCGTTCTACTTCGGGGCGCGGTCGTGATCTCCGCTCCGCGTTGACAACTGGCCGCGGGCCATGCGCTCATTCGGGCAAATCGCGCAATCGTTTAAGCGCCATTGCCCGGATGAGCGACATAGTCTCGCTGCAATCGACCAGACACTCCAATTCCTCTCGCTCGTCCGCAGACAGTGCACCTTCGTTATTGCGATCCATCAACACCTGCAGCCGCTGATCCAACTCAGGCGGCAGCCGCAGCCCGGCGGCCTTTTCGAGAATCTCCCGCGATGGATGGGATTGTGACATTGATCCAATTCATGCTAGCCGCGGCACACACCAATAGGGATCATACCGGTTAGCTCTTGCGCTGACTGCTAAGCGGTACGCTCGCCGCACGTCGCGCGAACTCAAATCGGCGGTGCCGTATGCGTCAAATGTTTTCTGCCATCGTTCTTCTCGGACTCCAAATAAGCCATGTCCGCGCCGCCGACCCTCCCGCCGCCTATCGCGTCGGCGTCGCGCAGACCGACATCACGCCGGACTACCCAATCCGCCTCGCCGGGTTCGGATTTCGCCGCGCGGAGTCGGAGGGCGTCACCCTGCCGATCCACGCCAAGGCGCTCGCGATCGACGACGGTGACCCGGCCGTGCTCATCACGGCGGACTTGTGCGGCGTCCCCTCCGCGTTCACCGATGCGTTAGCCAAGCGGTTAACGGCCGCGGGGATCAAGCGCGACCGCTTCATGCTGACCGTCACGCACACGCACACCGCGCCGATGGTCAAAGGCTACTTGCCGACCCTCTTCGGCGTGCCGATCCCGGCCGAGCATCAGCAACACATCGATCGCTTCACCGGCGAACTGCTCGACAAGCTGGAACGCGTCGCCAGGGCAGCGCTCGCCGACCGAAAGCCCGCGAAACTGTCGTGGGGCGTCGGCAAGGTCGGCTTTGCGATCAACCGCCGCGACAAGGGCGGGCCGGTCGATCACGACCTGCCGGTGCTCGTCGTCCGCGACTTCGACGGCCAGCCGCGGGCGATCTATGCCAGTTACGCCTGCCACTGCGTCACGCTCTCAAACAATAGGATCAGCGGCGACTGGGCCGGGTTCGCCCAGGAGGCGATCCAGGCCGACTTCCCGGGAGCGATCGCACTCATTTCGATCGGCTGCGGCGCGGACCAGAACCCGGAGAGCGGCGTCACCGGAGACAAAGTCGACGTCGCGACCGCGCAAGGCCGGGCTCTCGCGCAGGAGGTGAATCGCCTGGTCAACGGCTGGCTCGCCCCAATCACCGGCAAGTTGACTGCCAACGCCAGCACGTTCGACTTGCCGCTGATCGATCCGCTGCCGCGCACGGCATGGGAAGAAAAGGTCAAGCAAAACGGTCCGGAGAGCCGCAGCTATGCCATCGGCTACCACGCCCAAGTGCAACTCGGCCGACTTGACCGCAGCGAGTCACTGCCGACGAACGTCCCCTATCGCGCCCAAACGTGGACGTTCGGCGACGATCTCGCGATGGCGTTCTTGCCCGGCGAGGTGGTGGTCGATTACTCGCTACGACTCAAGCGCGAGTTGGACGCCCGCCGGCT
>DATJGQ010000227.1:0-8506 GCA_035494815.1 Gemmataceae bacterium | reverse complement strand
GACTCGGGTCGCGGCGGAACGGGTTTTTTGGATTGCATCCGGTTGGACCGTGAATCACAATGCCAGTTCCGACGGGGGAGTGCCTTCGGCCGATTGCTGAGGTCAGCCCCGCATGCGCTCCTGTCGTCTCGCCCAATCCTTCGCCCTAATAGCAGTTGGATTCTTAGTCTTCCCCGCCGCGGGCCGCGCCCAAATCACCCTCGGACAAACCGACAACTTTAGCACGGGACTGCAGAACTGGACGCAAGGCGCGCAAGCCCCGCCGGGAGCGTTGAGCGTCGTCAACGGCGGGCCGAGCGGCGCGGCCGACCCGTTCATGCAGATCATGGCCAATGGCAGCACCTCCGCCGGGGGGCGCATGACGGTCTTCAATCAGTCACAGTGGACCGGCAACTACAACGCTGCCGGCGTCGGGTCGGTCGAGATGGACCTCAAGAGTCTCAGCGGCCCGGCACTGTCCGTCCGCATCGTTGTCAGGGACGTGTCGAACGACGGGTACACATCGACGGTCGGATTCCCGTTGCCGGCGGACGGGCAATGGCACCACGCCGTTTTTCGTCTCGACGACGCATCGATGACCGCGATCGGTGTGCCGCCGACGTTGAGCCAAGTGCTCTCCGGCCCACGGGAATTGCGCATCATCCACTCGGCCGGGCCGGCGATAAATGGCGACATGATCGCCGCGACGCTCGGCGTGGACAACATCCGCGCCAGCCCGGTGCCCGAGCCGACGGGGATTCTGATTCTGGCCGCCGGCGCGGGATGTGGCGGATTGTGGATCCGGCGGCGACTACGGTAAGCCTGCTAAGAACGGGTTCAGCCGCTTCTCGTGGCCGACGGTCGTGACCGGGCCATGTCCCGAGTAAACCACGGTATCGTCCGGCAGTGGCCAGAGTTTCGCGCGGATGCCCGCCAAGAGTCGATCCAGATCGCCGCCGGGGAAGTCGGTCCGGCCGATCGAACCGCGAAATAGCACGTCGCCTCCGAAAACCACCGCCGGATCCTCGCGAACGAGGTAGACAACGTGTCCGGGCGAATGGCCGGGGATGTCGAATACCTCGAAGCGCAAGCCGGCCGCCTCGATGACGTCCCCTTCGCGAACGAGGCGATCGGCGGCCGGGCTACGGATATCGAGACCGGACAGGCCACTCAAGTTGAGCATGGGGTTAGTGAGCATCTCCGCATCGCCGACACCGATCGCCAGCGGGGCGTCCGGGAAAGTCGCCTTCATTCTTGCATTGCCGGCGATGTGATCGACGTGGCCATGCGTGTTCAGAATCAACCGCACCGTCAATCCGTCGTCGGCCAGCTTCTCGAGCACCGGCTCGGGCTCGAAGCCGGGATCGATGACGACCGCGTCGGAGGAATTGGACTGCCAAACGATGTAGGTATTCTCCGCGAACGGCATCGAGACGATCGTGTGCAGCTGCATTGAATTGCTCGTCCTCCGCGGCTTTGCAAGGATTACACATCCGGTGGCAGGCTATAGTCATTGTTACAACTCCATTCGCGATCGGGAATCGAGCGATCGGATAGCCCCTCCTCAAAGGACACCGCTTAGGGGACTTGCAGCCGGCAGTTCCGCGCGGGGCCGGGTGGTACAAAAGCTGCTAGTCAGTGGTTCTGCCTGCGCGCGGCTGAATACATAAGGAGGACGAGAAGCATGACGCAACCACGACCCGCACTCGCGCCTCTCACACTGGCCGGTCTGCTGTGGCTCGCCGGGGCCGTGCATCCGCAGGCTCCGCCGGCGGGGCCACCGCAGGCCCCAACGCCGCCGCAGCCGGGCGGCGTCCCCGTCGGCCAGATGATCGCTGAGGCCCGGACAAGCTTCGGCCGCGTCCGGGACTACATGGGGACGTTGGTCAAGCAGGAGCGAGTGAACGGCCAGTTGCAACCGGAACAGTTCATTGCGATTCGCGTCCGGCAGCAGCCGTTCAGCGTTCACCTGAAGTGGCAGGGCCCGAAGCAGTTCGTCGGGCAGGAGGCGGCATACGTCGCCGGCAAGAACAACGGCCAAATGCGGGCCAAAGGGTCCGGGCTCATCAGCGTCGTCGGCGTCATCTCGCTGGACCCGACCGACCCGCGGGCGCTCAAGCAGAGCCGGCACGCGATCACCGACTCGGGCATCGGCAACATGATCGAAAAAATCGCCCGAGGTCATGAAGCGGACCGCACGGCGCCGCCCGGGCAGGTGAAGGCGACGCTCCGCGAATACCAGTTCCAGCAGCGGCCGTGCATCGGGTTAGAGACGATTCACCCGACGAACACGGGGCAGCCGTATTGCTATCGCAGCCTGGTCCTGTTCGACAAGGAACTCAAGTTGCCGGTGCGGTTCGAGGCGCACGACTGGCCGCCGGCCAGTCAGTCCTCGGGCGAACTGCTGGAGTGCTACAGCTATATCGACCTGAAATTCAACGTCGGGCTGACGGACGCCGCTTTCGGGTTCTGAGAGGCCCTCACTCGGCTTGACACTGTTCGGCCGTCGGCCCTACACTTCGCGCATGTCTGAACCGCGGAAGGGAATCCGCCTCGCGTTGTCGCCGGCCCGTAAGATGGTCGGCGAGTTGATGCATCACGCCCGGAAAGTGCCGACGATCCCGCTGTCGCGCGGCTTGAACGTCGCGGCGGTGGCGAACGCTCGTGAGCAGTGCGAAGTGCCGCCGTCGTGGATGGCGATCTTTGTTCGCGCGTACGGACTCTTGTCCGCGCGTCACGCCGTCCTCCGCCGCGCGTTTGTTCGCTGGCCGATCGCGCACCTCTACGAACACCCCGTCAGCGAATGCGCCGTCATTGTCGAGCGGGAGTGGCGGGGCGAGGCGATCACCGTCGGGGCGAAAATCCGGCAACCGGAATCGACGCCGGTCCAGGACATCTCCGAACATCTCCGGCGGTATCGCGAGGCGCCGGTCGAATCGATCAGCGCCTTCCGGCAGATCCTCAGGATCGGCCGGCTGCCATGGCCGGTCCGTCGCTTTGGGTTCTGGCTTACTCTGAACTGGTCGGGGGCGAAGCGGGCGAAGCGGTTCGGGACGTTCATGGCGTCCAGCCTGGGGACGCTGGGGGTGCATCAGGAGCACTCCGTCGCGCCGTTGACGACTTACCTCTCATTCGGCCCGATCGCGCCGGACGGGGCGGTGGCAGTGCGGATCGTCTATGACCATCGCGTCACGGACGGTCGCACGATCGGACGATGCCTCGCGGATCTCCAGAACGTCCTGAATGACGAAGTGCTTTCCGAGCTGCGCGGCCTGGCGCGGCGGGCGGCGTGACGCCATGATCCCCGAAAACGCTGACCGGAGTTGGCGGGGACGCAGGGTCGCGATCACCGGCGCGACCGGGTTCGTCGGCTTTCACGTCGCTCGCCGGCTCGCCGCGGCGGGCGCGGACGTCGCCGCGCTGGTGCGACCGTCGGCCGACCGCGGCCGACTCGTCGCGGCCGGCGTTCATTGTGTCGAAGGAAGTCTCGAAGAGCCGGCATCTTTGCTCCAATTGGCCCGTGGCCGCGAGTTTCTCTTTCATGTCGCCGGTGCGGTCGATTTCGGGGGCGATTGGCAGCGGCTCCGTGAGGTCAATGTCGAGGGCACCCGTAGCGTACTCGCCGCGGCGCGGGCGGCCGGCGTGCGCCGGCTCGTCCACACCAGTTCGATCGTCGCGGTCGGTGCGACCCGGTCGCCGCGATTGCTCGATGAGACGTACGCCTGGAACCTCGGCCCGATGCGCGTGCCGTACGTTACGACGAAGCGGCAGGCGGAGGAATTGGCACTCGCCGCCAACGGCAAGCTCGAAGTCGTCGTCGTCAATCCGGGCTGTGTGGTCGGTCCGGACGATTTCGCCGGCAGCGAGTTCGGGACGCTGTGCCGGCGATTCTGGCGTGGGCGGTTGCCGATTTGTTTCGGCGGGGGCAACAACTTCGTGGACGTCCGCGACGTGGCCGGCGGGATGCTACAGGCCGCCGAGCGCGGGCGACCGGGCGAGCGCTACCTGCTCACGGGTACCAACCGCAGCATGACCGCGTTTTTCGGCGAACTGGCCCGCGCATCCGGCCGCACGATCCCGCGGCTGCGGCTGCCGACCGCGCTCGCGCCTGTCGTCGCGGCATTCGGCGAGAAGTTCGCGCGCCGAGGCCCGCCTGCGCTGACGGCCCCGCAGGCGCGTGTGCTGCCGTATTTCATGTATTTCAGTTGTGCGAAAGCGCGGCGCGAACTCGGGTACGAACCGCGACCGTTGCGGGCGACGTTAGCGGACGCCCACGCGTTTTGGACGCGGACACGCCGCGCGGCGTGATGGAGCGGTCTATGCAGCCCGATCCTCGCTTTTGGTCCGGCCGCCGCGTTTGCGTCACCGGCGGCACCGGCTTCCTCGGCATTCACCTCGTGATGCTTCTGCAAAGTGTCGGCGCGGCGGTCCGCGTGTTCGCGTTGCCCCCGGCGGTCGCGCATCCTCTGATGGGGATGGGAGCGATCGAGGCCGTTTGGGGCGATCTTCTCGATTCGGCTTCCGTTCGGCGGGCGGTCGCCGGGTGTGACGTGGTCTTTCACACGGCCGGGACCGTCGCCGTGTGGGGGCCGGCGCTGGCGCGGTTGCAAGACGTGCACGTCCTGGGGACGCGGCACGTTGTCGACGCGGCGGGCGGCGCGCGGGTCGTGCACACGTCGAGCATCGTGGCTGTCGGGGCATCGCGGCGCGAAGAAGTCTTCACCGAATCTGACGCGTTCCCGTTCGCCCGGCTTCGAGTACCCTACGTCCGAGCGAAACGGGCCGCCGAGGAACTCGTGCTCGGCGCGGCGGCCGCTGGTCAGGACGTCGTTGTGGTGAACCCCGGCTACCTGCTCGGCCCTGAAGACTATGAGCCATCGGCCATGGGCCGGTTTTGCATCCGCGCGTGGAAGGGCCGGGTGATTCTGTCGGCCCCGGGCGGGTATAACTTCGTGGACGTGCGCGATGTCGCGGCGGGGCATCTCTTGGCGGCGGAGCGCGGCGAGCGCGGCCGGCGATATATCCTGGGCGGCGAGAATCTTCGGATGCCCGAGTTCCTACGGCGGCTGGCGGCGGTCGCGCGGCTCCGGCCACGGGCGATCCCCGTCCTGCCGGTCGCCGGTCTTTGGCTCGCGGCCGCGATCGCCGAAGGGCGGGCGAAGTACCTGACCGGTCGCGAACCGTATCCGGCCTTTCAGCACGTCCGAGTGAACCGGTACGACTGGTTTTGTTCGTCGGAGCGGGCCGAGCGCGAACTCGACTACCGGGCCCGTCCGTTGGACGAGACGCTCCGCGACACGCATCGTTGGTTCGCGGAGCGCGGACGTGTCGCGCTGCGCGGCTTCGGCCGTTGGTGGATGCGGCCGTCAGTTGCCGCTTAGCGGCTGAGGGCTACGCCGCGAGCGGCGCCCGGATGACGTATGCCTGCTGTGCGAAGCTCATCCGATGTTGCGCGCCGGCGAACCCGGCGGCCTCCAGGTGTCGCAGGATGTCTGGCAGCGGCAGGTAGTGGAACCGCCCGCGCCGCGCCTCCCGCTTGAGCCAGCCGCCGTAACGATAGATGCGCAACGCCCGGAGCAGAAACTGGTGCGGCCGTCGCGTCCGGAACACGCCACGCAGAGTCCCCCAGACGACCGCTCCCCAGGCCGGTTCGGGAACGTTCACCGAGAAGACGAACCGCCCGCCGGGTTTGAGCACGCGGGCCACGTCGGCGAGCACGCGGTCGTAAGCGGCGCGCGTCCAGCGACGTTCCGCTTCCGAATAGGATTCGGCGTACTGAATCGCCAGACCGGAGACGACGCCGTCGAAGTATCCGTCCGGCCAGTGGGCCAGACCGTGGCTGAAGTCTGCTGCGACGAACTTGAGACGTTCGCCGGGCGGCGGTTGCAATGTCGATCGCAACTTGTCATAGGCCCGCGCGTTGACGTCCGCGACGTCGAGGCCGACGATTTCGGCGAGTGTGCCGCCGCCGGCGACCCACAGCGCCTTGCTCAACTGTCCGCAGCCGCAGCCGAGGTCGAGCCACCGCTCGCCGGCTTTCGGCTCCAGCCAGGCGACGGTGTCGGCCAGCAGTTCCTGATACGGCAGGATCTTCCGCTGGTTCCAGAACGCCTTGGCGCACTTCGAATCGGACCAGTAGTTGACAGAGCGACCGAACATGGCGAGCGCCTCCGTGCGCGACAGGACCGGGCATAATGGCCAGATGGGGCCGAAAAGACAAGCCGAGGTGACGGCGCCCCGGTAGGCAGGTATCATGTCGCTAACGGGCCATACTGCGACAGCGAAAGGAACGCCACGTGTCGGCGATTACACTCGACGCCACAACCAGTTCGAAATTCCGAGCCTGCTCGGTCCCCACGACTCTGCGGGATGAGAAGGGCGAAGTTCTCGGCCAGTTTGTGCCAGGAGCCAGTGCCGATTTGCCGTACACGCCTCCGCCGCTGGATGAGGCGGAAATTCAGCGACGCCTCAACGAACCGAGCTATTCCACGGCCGAAGTGCTGGCCATGCTGGAGAAGCTCGATGTTCGAGATTAGATGGTCGCGGTCAGCCAACGACGAATTGACCCGAATTTGGACAGCATCCGACTCGAACCGTCGGGCGGCGATCAGCCGATCCGTGGCGACAATCGAAAAGCGGCTTGCAAGCAACCCGATGACCTGGGGAGAGTCCCGCGAACACCTATCCCGCCGAGTTGTCCACCAGCCGCCGGTGGGGATCGACATTCATATCGAAGAGTCGAGTCGGATCGTTAAGGTGGTTCGAATATGGGACTACTAAAAAGTTGACGGCCGCCGGCTCTGGACCGGCGGCCGTATCGCACTCATACTTCTTGCGTCCGCATCACTTCTTCTCGACTGCTGCCGTCGGCGCCCCAACAACCGCCGCAGCCTCGGCCCGCTGGGTCAGCGCCGCCTGTTGCATCGAGTCCATCGCCTCCTTCGTCATCCGGTCGGCGAAGGACTGCAGCGAACCCATGCCGTGGCCGTTCGCGTCGGTCGGCTGGAAGCCCGACTTTTCGGCGACCAGCAGGCTGATGAGCGTACCCAACAGCCCCTGGCTCGTCGCGGCGCCGTTGCCCTCGCCGTTTGAGCCGCCCGTGACGAACACGCGCTCCGGCACCAGCGGCTGCTCGCTCTTGGAGAGGTGCTCGGCCGCCAGCGTCAGGGCGAAGAGCCGCGGGTCGCCGAACGAGCCGATCTTCTGCAAGAGGACCGCGACTTCCGACAGGCCGACTTGCAGTCGTTGGGCGCCTTCGCCGCGACCGGCCAGCACCTTCTGCTTGCTGTCGGCTTCGGCCAGCAACACCGTCTGCTCGGCCTGCCGCTTCGAGCGGGCCAGGTCGGCATCCGCCTGCAGGATTCGCTTCTGATTGTCCGCCTGGGCGGTGACGACCGTCTGCTCGGCCTGCTTGCGGGCGCGGGCCAGGTCGGCCTCGCCCTGGTTCTCGATGATCCGCACCTGGATCTGCGAGTTCGTCAGGTCGGTCTGCTTGTTCGCGATCGCCTGCGCCTCGTTGAGCGTCTTGAGCTTCTCGGCCGCGGCCCGCTGACGTTCGTATGTCTCGATCTGCTCCATCGACAACTGCCGCTGGCGTAACTGCTCGAGCAGCGTCTCGATCTTGCCGTCGGCTTCGGCCGTCTGCGGCTTGCCGATCAGGACGTCCACGCACTCGATGTCGAACTGCCCGAACTTCGCCCGCAGTTCCGCCCGCGACTCCTGCTGGATCGAATCGCGTTCCTGCAAAAGCTGGAGCATCGTCTTCTTGTGGGCGACGTCACGGAAATACGCGCTCAACATCGGGTCGAGCGTCTGCGTGATCAGTTTCTTGACGTCGCCGAACCGCTGGATGACGCCCGGGGCCTTCTGGTAGTCGATGTGCACAACCACGGAGAGCGGCAACAGCGGCTCGTACGCGTCGCGGGTGACCAGGTCGATGCTCTTCAAGCTTTCGTCATACCGATGTTGCTCCGTCTTGCCGGTGATCCAGTGCAGCACGAAGTTCGTGGTCGGCACCAGAACGATATTGCCGGCGTAGGTATTGAACGGATACTTGCCCGGGCCGAGCGGCTTCTCCCAGACGCCGCGCTCGCCCTCGGCGACGCGCTCGCCATGGCGGAAGGTATCGCCTGACACGTCGCGGCCCTGGCGGCCGTAGTAACTGACCACCACGCCGACAAAGCCGATCGGCACAACCGTCTTCGGATGGACCTCGACCGTGGCAAACCAGCGGTTGATGAAATAGGTGCCATCGGTCAGCGGCACATACTGGCGGCCGCGGCGGCCGCCCGCCGCCAGGAACGCCTCGATATCCTGGTAATTGTTGTGATAGTTCGCATCATTCCGATCGTTGCCGACCGACGGGGCGATGATTTCGCCCGGCGGCAGCGACGGGCCGTCATGCACCGTGACGATGCCGATCGAGTCGACCTTCGTCGTGGTCTCCGGCCGCAGCGGGTCGATCGCCTCGACCGGGCCGCCGATGACGACCGGCGAGAAGCCATCGATGGCCGACAATTCTTGCTGC
>DATJGQ010000226.1:0-4716 GCA_035494815.1 Gemmataceae bacterium | reverse complement strand
CGCGACGTAGAACCGATGAAACCACGTCGCGCTTACGCCGCAACGCTCGCCTGCCTGCTGACTGCTGCCTGCTGCCTGCTTGCAGTCGGACTCGGTTGGCGGATGTGGGGGCCGGATGGCAGCGGTGCTGCGAGTGAGCCGTCGATTGCGTGGCTCGTTAACGCTCAGAACTGCCAGTGGGGGGGCGGCGTCAACCCGGCCGGCGACTTGCGGGCCAGGCGGGTGCTGTTCCTGGCGAGTGGGCTCGCCGAGGTGCAATTCCAATGCGGGGCGCGGGTGGTCCTCGAAGGGCCGGCCCGGCTTGAACTCCTGTCGGAACGGAGCGCCCGACTCTGGAGCGGCAAGCTGACCGCCCGCGTGCCGGGGGCACGGAGCGGGTTCGAGATCGTTTTGCCGCAAGGAAAAGTCATCGACTTGGGCACGGAGTTCGGCGTCGCCGTGGCCGACGACGGGGCCACTGACGTCTACGTGTTTGAGGGCAAAGTCGACGCGGTGCCGTCCGCCGGGGCGGCCGGGCTCGTCAACCTGAAGCAAAATGAGTCGGCGCGAATCGCGGACGGCCGGGTGACCCGCCAGCCTACCGACGCGCCGAAGGGGCCGGACCAGTTCGTCCGGGCCATTGTCCCGCCGCCGGTCGTGACGCCACGGACGCTTCGCCTCAACTTCGATCGCGCCATCCCGGAGACGATCGCCGACGGGGCCGGCCAGGGGATCGGCCTGACCCATCGTCTGCCCGGTACCGGCAGCCGGCTGCCCGCGGCCGATCGCAACCTCCGCCTCGACCCGGACAACGCCCAACTCGAACTGACGACAACCAACAGCGACATCAACACGCAATACCGGCTGGGGAACGGTGAGTATCTCGGCATCCGCCTCGCCGACCTGGGCTTTACCGGCCAAGAGGATTTCGCGGTGACGACGACCATTCCGAACATCCCCGCGCTCGAGTCGGTCGGCCAGTTCGGTTTGTACGTCGGTCCGCGGAGCGACAAGAACATCCGCGGCGGACTCATCAGTCGTCGCGAAGCGGGCGAGTATACTCAGTTCCTCGTCAATAACACCGACGGCAACGACACCGACATCAACCGGGTCGGCCTGCACTCGCCCGGGACGGATATTCGGCTCACTCTGAAACGGGCCCGCGGATTGTACTCGTTGATCACCGAGAACCGGACGAGTGGCAGCACGACGACGTTGACCATCCGTCACCCCGAATTCCTCGACGGCGACGCCAACCTATTCGTCGGGCTGTTCGGTGCGAATACGCAGAGCAACGTGCGAAAGACGCTGATCGTAAAGGATTTTGAGGCCACGGTTTGGACGGTTTCGCGGCGGGCCGATCGCTAGTCCGCCGACAAGTTTGGCTCAGAGATTTATGAAAAAAAGATTACACAGCTACTTCACAAAACGATCTCATTGCGCGCCGCCGTCGGAGGGGATGAACTTGCACACACGGGCACGCTCCAGCGCGACCGTTTTGGCCCTGGCGTTTCTGGCGTTCGCTCTCAGCGGCTGTTCCGGCTGCGGTTCGCAAGTCAACGTGATTCCGCTGACGCCGGCGGAAAAGAAGCTGATGAACATCGTCATGGCGTATCAGGACGCCTTCTCACAGAGCGAGCGCCCGCCCAAGAACGCCGACGACATCAAGCCGTTCCTCAAGCGTTTCGGCGACCCGGAAGACCTGCTGGTTTCTCCTAACGACAATCAGCCCTATGTGATAGTCTGGGGGGTTGACCCGACGCGGGGCGGCCCGACCGAATACCAGGGCATGTTTCCCATCATTGCGTACGAGCGTCAGGGCGCGGGCGGCAAACTCGCCATCGTTGACATCCGCGGCCGGCCCCTGACGATTCCGGCGGAAGACCTGACCAAGCTGAAGTTCGTCGGGCGGCATCGGCCCGGTGCCAGCTGACCGCGACCGGTCCGCCCGCTGTGCGATTGATCGATCCTGTCTCCCCCGTAGTCCTTGGAGGACTCGCCATGTTCGAGGTCCGCACTCGCCGATCCGGCTTTACGCTGATCGAGCTCCTGGTCGTCATCGCCATCATTGCCGTGCTGATCGGCCTTCTCCTGCCGGCGGTCCAGAAGGTCCGCGAGGCGGCCAGCCGATCCAAGTGCCAGAATAACCTCAAGCAGATGGCCCTGGCCTGTCACAACTACTATGACGTCGTCAAGCTCCTGCCGTCGGCCGGCCGCCAGGACGCTGGCACTGGCAACCGCGATGCGAACAATCGGTTTGCCTTTGCCCCACTCCAGCGCTGGAGCTGGAGTTACCAGATCCTGCCCTTCGTCGAGCAAGACGCGATCTTCAAAACGGACACCGACTCGGTCGTCCGGATCAGCACCCCGCCATTGATGAGCTGCCCGTCCCGGCGACTGTTGACGCAGGTTGGCGCCATCGTCCTGGCAGATTACGCGGGGAACTCCGGCTCAAACTGGTGTCCCGCGGACGAAGTCGCCACATGGCGCGGCACGATCATTCCGGGCATGTTGAACAATCTGACGCCAGTTCCCGGGGTGAAGCTCGAGACGATCCCGGACGGGACATCGAACACGCTGCTGCTCGGCGAGAAATTCGTGGCCACCGATCACTACGCGTCAGCTACCGAGTGGGGCGATAACGAGTCTTGGGCCGGCGGCAATTCCTGGGTCAAGACGCGGAACGCCAACCAGCAGCCCAAGCAGGACATGCCCTCGTCATCCGTCACCGTCGGCACGACGGCGCCCAACTACAACGCCACCGGCATCAACGGTCGGTGCGGACCATGGGGCACCGGCAGTCCCGCCTCCGGCGGCGGCTATTACGACTACTGGGGCTCGGCCCACGCCGGCGGATTCAATGCCGCGCTGGCGGACGGCTCGGTTCGCGTGATTAACTACAGCGTCCCACTGGCGACGCTGAGGGCACTTGCGGACCGGGACGATGGCGTCGCGGCCAATCCGGACAGTTAACGCTTCGTCGACGGGTCGGATGCGGCGCGGGGCTGATTAGTGTCGGCCCGCGCGGCGTCCGGCCCGTCGTTCGCTTTTGGGAATCGAGACGGCATGGCGGAGTTGTCGCCAAACCGCTGTATAGCCATCCGACTCAGCCTCCCGGCGGTGCTTGCAGTCCTGCTTTGCGGGGCCGCAGTCGCCGCCGATGTGCCGTCGCGACCGCTATCGGCCGAAGAAGCTGCTTTTTTCGAGAAGGACGTTCTGCCGCTGCTCAAGGCCCACTGCTTGAGCTGCCACGGCGGCGAGAAGTCGGGCAAGGGCGGGCTCAAGCTAACGAGCCGGGCGGACATTCTCAAGGGCGGCGACGACGGGCCGGTCGTCGCGCTCGACCAGCCGGAATCCAGCTTGCTCGTCAAGGCGATCAATCACAACGGCGACATTCGAATGCCGCCGAAGGGAAAGCTCGCGGCGTCGCAGATCGAGACGCTGACGAAATGGGTGCGGCTGGGCGTGCCGTATGTCGAACCGCCGGGGGAGACGGTTCGGCACGGCCCGCCTCAAGTCGATGAGCAGGCACGGAACTTCTGGTCGTTCCGGCCGGTCGTGTGGCCGAAGGTCCCGGAAACTCCGGTCGCTCACGCTCCCGGCTCGCCCATCGACACATTCATCATCGCGAGACTGAACGCGGCCAGCGTGCGTTTGGCACCGCCGGCGACGAAGACGTCGCTCCTGCGTCGCCTCTACTACGACCTCGTCGGGTTGCCGCCGACGCCCGAGGAGGTCGCCGGTTTTCTCGCGGACGAATCCGCTGTTGCATACGTGAAGGTTGTCGATCGACTGCTCGGTTCGCCACACTACGGCGAGAAATGGGGCCGCCACTGGCTCGACCTGGTGCGCTACGCCGAGACCAACGGCTACGAAGTGGACGGGCCCAAGCCGAACGTCTGGCGCTATCGCGACTACGTCATCAAGAGCTTCAACGACGACAAGCCGTACGACCGTTTCATCAAGGAACAGTTGGCCGGCGACGAGTTGGGCGATGCGGGCATCGAAGGACTGATCGCGACGGGGTATTATCGACTCGCCCCCGTCGACGGCGGGGCGCCCGACCGACTGCAGGCGCAATACGACGGGCTAGACGACGTCGTCGCGACGACCGGGCAGGTCTTTCTCGGCCTGACGGTCAACTGTGCCCGCTGCCACGACCACAAGATCGATCCGTTCCCGCAGAAGGACTATTACCGCCTGCTCGCGTTTTTCCACAACGTCGGCAACGGCGGTCGGGGCGGCGGACAGCGAATGATCGGCGGCAAGGCGGACACGGCCGCCCAGCAGGCGGAAGTCGCTCAGCGGCAGCAGCAGATCGTCGACCTCAAGGCGTCGATCAAGGCGTTCGAGGACGCCCTCGTCCCGCACCTCACCGGCGGCGAGATCGACGACTTCAAGACACCCGAATACCGCGTCGACATCGCGAGCAAGCACGTCCCCGAGCACGTCGCCCAGCAGGACTTCGAATACTACCGCGACCGCGTGCGAAACCTCGCGATGCTGGAGCGGAGCCGGCCGCCGAGTCAGGCGCAGGCGTTGACCGTGTTCGAGAACCGCCGCCCGCCGCCGGAGATCGAACCGCCAGAACAGGTCGTTCTCCGGGTCCTTCGCCCGCGCGACCGGATCGTCCTGCGACGACATGCGGTAGGCGTTCGAGGTCACGATCAGCCGGTGCAGCGCCTTCATGCTCCAGCCGCGGGACACGAACTCGCCGGTCAGCCAATCGAGCAGTTC
>DATJGQ010000225.1:0-4350 GCA_035494815.1 Gemmataceae bacterium | reverse complement strand
CCAGGCCGTTCGCGACCGGCCGCCAAGACAAATGGGACCTAATAATGGGACGCAACTCCTTCGGCGGCGGTAGCCTCGTCCCCCGCCCACACGGACGCACGTCTTGTCCGGACCGGTGCGGTGCGATGTAATGGCGGGTGTTCCGGAGGAGTCAGGTCATGCCGACGCTGATCGTGGAAAACGTGACCAACGATCCGATCGGGGAGATCTTGGATACAGAAGACCTGGCTCGCGTCCGCCGGTTCTTCGATGCCACTCACGCGTGAAGCTTGCGACCCGTTCTGAGGCGACCGTCATGCCCAACACCGTCCATGCGATCTTCGAGAACGGCGTTTTCCGCCCGACCGGTCCGGTTGACCTGCCCGACCGCTGCGAGGTCGAGTTCGAGCCGCGGGCGGTCGGTAATTCGCCGAATGGCGAAGGGCCCGGCCGGCCGAATTGGGAGGAGCTGTACGCCATCCTCGGCCGCCGGGTCGAAACCGGCGAGCCGGACCTCGCGGCCCGCCACGACGAACACCAGCCGTGAACGACGTGTTCCTCGATTCGGTCGGCATGCTGGCCGCTTGGAACGCCAGTGACCAGTGGCACGCCGCCGCCGAGTCGGCGTATCGGCAAATCGTCTCCCAGAAACGTCCGATCGTATCGACCACGTTTGTCTTGCTCGAATGCGGTAACTCCGCGGCGCGCAACCCGGTGCTGCGGTCGCACGTGGCCGACCTGCGCCGCTGGCTCGAACAAAATCAGCGACTGATCGTTCCCACGGACGCCGATTGGGTCGCGGCCTGGGCCGCCTACGAGCGCGGCGAGGCGGGCAACGCGGGCATCGTCGATCATGTCTCGTTCTCCGTCATGCGCCGCCTGAGCCTGACGGACGCCTTCACGAACGACCGACACTTCGCTGCGGCCGGATTCCGGACGCTCTTCTGACGGCGAATCCATTCACCTCCGGACGCTTTCATTGATCAACCTGCGGGACAACCGCGCCACCCACGACGCCGAGCCGTTCGTGCCGTTCGGCCGGGTGGTCGAGGGCATGGACGCGGCGGACGCCCTATACGCCGACTACGGCGAGGCGGCCGGCGGCGGCATCCGCGGCGGCAAGCAGGGCCCGCTGTCCGAAGGCGGCAACGAATACCTGAGAAAGAACTTCCCGCGGCTGGATTTCATCAAGACCGCCACGGTCATTCGCCGCTGAGGGGACTCGTCGTGGCGTTGACCCAGTTGGGCCGGAGTCGCCTCCCGGCGATGGGACGGTTCCGTTATACTGGTCTTGCCAGAGGAGTTTTCCTGCCGAAATCGCCGGACGGCATCTTCCGCAACAGGCGATCGCGGTGTGACGCGAGGGACCTGGGCATGGCCATACCCGCTTCGACAGAAGCACTTCGGTCGAGCGACGCCCGGCGTCTCGTGTCCGAACTCGGCACGATACCGACGCGGTCGTGGCCGCTGCTCATCGACGACCTGCTGGCCCTTCGCGAATTCAAGGACGACTGGGACGGCCAAGGGGCGGAAGCGCCCAAGCCGGGCGTGATCGACGCGGCGGTCGGACTCGCCCGCGAATTTCAGGCCGCGCAGGTGCCGCCCGCCGATCATGCCATCGCCGGCGTGAACGGCACGGTCTATTTCGAGTGGCACGGGACCCAAGGGTACTTGGAGATTGAGGTGATGGCGAACCGGACGGAAGCACGGGCGGTCCGCAAAGGGTCGGACGTGACGGAGGTCTTCGCCCTGGCCGGCCGGTCCTCACCGGCGTAAGCCATCCGCCGGACTGCGTCCCGATGAAAGCCGAAACCGATCCGATCACGGAAGACGAGTGGCTCCTTCGGCTCGTCTGGGAGGATCGGGTAACGACCCGCGTCCCGATCATCTCTCCCAACGCCTTCGAACCGCGCAAGACCGAAACGGACGGAATCAGCTTCTACCGCCGCGCCTGTCTGAACCATCCCGCCGACGCACTGATTCCGATTGCGCCGGACAAGCGCGGCAGGTACGCGATCGTCGAGCTTCCCGTCAGCCTGTTCACCGCATTGGGACTCAGCGTCCGCCCCGAGCCGATCGCGGCCGTCCCCGGCCATGTGGTGGTGTCCGAGATCAACATCACCAGTTACTTGGCGAACAAGCCGCGATATACACCAATCAAACTGCGGCTGGCGGAGGCGGCGAGCGAGCATATCATCCGTAGGCCGGGCGACGCCGACCCGCTACCAGTCCCGTAACGAAGGAAGTTGGAAGGTGGGTGTCAGTGTTCATCAACTTGCGGGACAACCGCGCCACACACGACGCCGAGCCGTTCGTGCCGTTCGGCCGCGTGGTCGAGGGCATGGACACGGCGGACGCCCTGTACGCCGACGACGGCGAGGCGGCCGGCGGCGGCATCCGCGGCGGCAAGCAGGGCCCGCTGTTCGAAGGCGGCAACGAATACCTGAGAAAGAACTTCCCGCGGCTGGATTTCATTAAGACCGCCACGGTCATTCGCCGCTGAGGCGGGACGGCGGGGCAAAAAATGAACTGAAACCCGGTCTTGTCGCGCGAAACGAACCGCCATGGCGGCGTCGGTTGCAACGGCTGGTTACGCCGGATCACTCGGCACGTGGGCCACCCAGCCGCGCAGCCAATCCCCGAGGGCATGGATATCCACCATTTGCTCCTCACCCCGGCTGATCGCTTGCCGCAGTTGGGCCTGGACCATCTGCGCCTCTTTGATCTGGCGATATGAGATCCGCTCTAGCGCCTCGGTGTGGCCCAGCAGTTCGTGGGCGAAGTCGCTCACGCTGACCACGCCGAGTTCCACGCCGTCGGCCAAGGCGCCCAGCCGCTCGGCGATCCGGGCATTGGACATCGCAGCGGTCCTCCGCGCCAAAGGCCGAACCTCTGATTTGCTCGCGCGACGCTACCGGTGCGATCTTGAGGCCGCGCTACGCCAGGATAGGCTGAACCACTTTGCCGAAAACGTCGGTCAGGCGGAAATCGCGGCCGCTGTAGCGGTAGGTCAGGCGTTCGTGATCGAGGCCGAGCAGGTGCAGCACGGTGGCGTGCAGGTCGTGGATGTGGACTTTGTCGACGACGGCGCGGTGTCCGTATTCGTCGGTCTCGCCGTGGGCCATGCCGCCGCGCACTCCCCCGCCGGCCAGCCACATTGTGTAGCCTTGCGGGTTGTGATCGCGGCCGTTGCTGCCTTCCGCGAACGGCGTCCGCCCGAACTCCGCGCCCCACACGACCAGCGTATCGTCGAGCATCTCTCGTCCTTTGAGGTCTTTCAAGAGGCCGGCGATGGGGCGGTCGGTGGCGCGGGCGATTTTGTTGTGGCCGTCGATCAGGTCTTTGTGCTGGTCCCACTTGTAGCCGGTGGAGACCTGGACGAAGCGCACGCCGGCCTCGGCGAACCGCCGCGCCAGCAGGCATTGCCGACCGAAATCGTCCGTCTCTTTCTGGCCGATGCCGTAGAGCGCCTTGGTGGCGGGCGACTCGTCGTCGAGTCGCATCACGCCCGGCGCTGCGGATTGCATGCGGAACGCCAACTCGAAGGATTCGATCAAGCCTTCGAGGTTCGGGTCGCGGCCGGCGCCCGCCAGATGCTCGCGGTTGAGTTGCTGGATCAGGTCGAGCTGGCGGCGCTGGCGGTCCGGCGGCAGGTCCAGGTTCTTCAGGAAGGGAATCTCGGTCTTCGCGATCGGCACGTCCGCGGTGCCGACGGCCGTGCCTTGATAGGCCGCGGGCAGGAACGCACTCGAGTAGTTCTGCACGCCGCCGTGGGCGCGCGGCGGACAGATGGTGACGAAGCCGGGGAGGTTCGCGTTTTCCGAGCCCAGCCCGTAGGTGACCCACGAGCCGATGGACGGACGGACGAGGCTCGACGCGCCGGTGTGCAAGCGCAGCGTCGCTTCGCCGTGCGCCTGCCCTTCGGTGTGCAGACTGCGGATCACGCAGAGGTCGTCCGCGCAGGTGGCGGTCTCCGGCATTAGATCGGAAACCCAAAGCCCGGACGAGCCGTGCTGGCGAAACTTCCAGGGGGAGCCGAGCAGCGGCGGACGGGCTTTGTAGTTCTCGCCACCCGCCAACTCCCTCGGCAGTTGGAACGGTGTCGGGTTGCCATTGTCCTGGTTGAGCCGCGGCTTGTAATCGAAGGTGTCGGTCTGGCTGGGGCCGCCGTGCATGAACAGGAAGATCACCCGCTTGGCCCGCGGCGGGTGGTGAGGCGTCTTGGGCGAAAGCGGTCCCGGCGTGGCCGAGGGCGTTTCGGCGGCTTCCGCGCAGAGGCCGGCGAACGCGAGATAACCGAACCCCGCGGCCGCCTGTTTCAACATGGTGCGGCGGTCCGATGGTTGTTGTCCGAAGAAGCCGGTGACGTTC
>DATJGQ010000224.1:0-3198 GCA_035494815.1 Gemmataceae bacterium | reverse complement strand
GGGCGGCAGATTTCCGAGACGTATCTGCGACAGCTGAAAGACCTCGCCGACGAATTGCGCGTTGGCTGGCGGTATGCGCCGCTTCACGTGTTTTTGGACGAGGACTTGGCGAGCCGGGAGCGTGAGCGACCGGAGATTGGAACCCTCAAACTCCGGTCGCTCACGCTCCCGGCTCGCCAGTCATTGCCCGTGATTCCTCAGGAGTAATCCCGATGCGTCGACTGCTCGCGCTCTGTGCCGTGCTTCTCGTCGCCGCCGACTGGCCGCAATGGCTCGGCCCCAACCGCGACGGCTCATCCGCGGAAGTCGTCAAACCGTGGACCGGGGCGCCGAAGGTTGTGTGGCGAGCCCGAGTGGGAGAGGGCCACAGCTCGCCCGTCGTCTTCGCCGGGACCGTATTCCTGCATACCAAGGTCCCCAACCAGGACGTCGTCAAGTTGACGACTTACCGCGCCGCCGACGGGCAGGAACTCGCGAGTGCCACGCACCCCCGCAAGCCTTACAGCAACATGTTCGGCGCCGGTCCGCGGGCCACACCACTCGTAACTCCGGACGGCCAGATCATCACCTACGACGTCACCGGCCTGCTCTGCTCCGAACCGCTCCCCGGGCGGCCCGGCTGGAAGCCGCATATCTGGGAGACGAACGTCCTCGACCAGTTCGCGACGTCGAACCTCAAGTTCGGCGTGTCCGGCTCGCCGCTGCTCGACGGCGAGCGGATTGTCGTGCCGGTCGGCGGCAAAGGGGCTTCTCTGGTCGCGTTCGAGCGAGCGACGGGGAAAGTCGCGTGGCAGTCGCTCGACGACGCGGCCAGCTACGCCTCGCCGATCCAGATCGATCATGCCGGCCAGCGCGCGATCGTCACCCTGACAGCCAACAGCGTCGTCGGCGTCTCGGCCAAGGACGGGGCCCTCCTCTGGCGGTTCCCGTTCAATGATTTGCTCTCGGAGAGTTCGACCACGCCGGTCAAAGTCGGTGACCTCCTGATCGCCAGTTCGGTGACGCTCGGCAGCGTCGGCCTGAAGCTCACGGCCAAGGATGGAAAGCCGGCCGTGGAACAGGCGTGGAAGAACCCACAGCTGCCGTGCTACTTCTCGACGCCGGTCGCCGTCGGCAAGGACCATGTGTACATGGTGACGGGCAATCTGGCCGCGATCATGCGGCGGCAGCCGCAGGCCGATCTTTGCTGCGTCGAGACCGCAACCGGCAAGCTCCTCTGGAAAAAGGAAAAGGTCGGCAAGTATCACGCCGCCCTCTTGCGGACCGGCGACAACAAGCTGCTCATGCACTGCGATTCCGGCGAGTTGGTCTTGATCGACCCGGACCCGAAGGAATATCGCGAATTGTCTCGATCCAAAGTCTGCGGCGAAACCTGGGCGCACCCCGCCCTGGCGGACGGACGGCTCTACGTCCGCGATGACAAGGAACTCATCTGCCTGAAAGTCGGGGAGTGATTCAGAACGAGTCCGGATCGACCGGCTGGCCGTCGCAAATGTTGGCGAGCCGGCCGAGCGTGACCGGATCGATCGTGAGCCGCACGGCGTGGACACTGCCGTCACCGAAGACGAATTGACAGACGCCCGGGTGCAGCCCGCCGAAGAGGTTGTCCGACGGATCCACGAGGGAGCGGGCTAATGAGGCGCCGGGCCCCGCCTGTCGCATCGAGCTGCCGTTGTCGCCGTTGTACGCCGCACCGTCCCACGGCACCCGGCCGTACTGACCCGCCGGCACGTGCTTCTCACCCACGAACAAGGTTTGACTCAACCCGTCGGCGATGTCGGTGAGCGACCGCCGCCGCACCCGGCCGGCGTACGGCGAACTCTGGTCGTCGTCGTTGAGCATGATGAACGCGCCGTTGCTCGCCGGGAACGGATACGCGGGGCTCGGCGTCCACCAGTAATCGCGATAGCCCGACGGGTCGCCGGCACTGACGGCATAGTCGGCCAGGGCGCCGGCGACGAACTGCCCGCCGGAATCGGCGTCGTCGCCGCTGCGACTGAGCAGCTGGTCGTCCGCCGATCGACGGGACGGACAAAAGAAGAGCGGCACCGGCGTCTGCCGCGCCGCCGCGGATTGCACGTAGAATCCCTGCGGCGCGCTCAGGTTCCACGCCGCCGCCAATGAGCCTTGTTCGACGAAGGGCAACAAGTAGACGAGAAAGGTACCGCCCGGATCGCGACGGCTCGGCGGCAGTGCGGCGTTGGCGTCATGGTAGTTGTGGATCGCCAAGCCAAGTTGCTTGAGATGATTCTGACACCGCAGCCGGGACGCCGCCTCACGCACCCTCTGCACTGCGGGCAGCAGCAGGCCCAGCAGCGTCGCAATAATGGCAATGACAACCAAGAGTTCGACCAACGTGAACGCCCAACGGCGGGCTACGCGTGCTGGCGACATCGAACTCTCGGCTGGTAAAGTGGAGGTTTTGGGAAAGATAGAGGCAGTTCCAAGACTACTCGGGCCGTGCGACACCCGTCAAGCCATTTCAACCGCACACGGAGGCCGCGACCTTTTCCCAATCCGTCCCAGCCGGGATAATTATTTCGACCGCCCGTCCCGCCCTTCGAGGTCCCATGGCTGCACCGCCGCGGATCGTGATGATGGGCACGGGCACTTTCGCCCGGCCGACGTTCGAAGCGTTACTCGCCCATTCGCCATTCGAAGTGGTCGGCCTGGTCACGCAGCCCGACCGCGACGGCGGCCAGGTCCGTGGCTCCACACGTCAGACCGGGCCGAGCCTGAAAGAGATCGCGAACGAGCGCGGAGTGCCGGTTTACCAGCCGGATAGCATCAACACGCCGGAGGGAATCGCCCAACTCAATGCGTGGCGGCCGGACCTGCTGGTTGTCGCCGCGTACGGGCAGATCCTGAAAGCGGAGGTACTCGCCGCGGCGGCGCATGGGGGCATCAACGTCCACGGCTCGCTGTTACCCAAGTATCGCGGGGCGGCGCCGGTCGCTTGGGCGATCCTCCGCGGCGAGATGAAAACCGGCGTGACCATTATCCGGATGACGACCGGCCTCGACGCCGGCGCGATGCTGGCTCAGGAAGCGATCGAGATTCAACAAAATGAAACCGCTGGCGAGTTAGAAGCACGGCTCGCCCCGATCGGGGCGCGGCTGGCGGTCGCGGCCGCGGAAGAAGTACTCGCCGGCACCGCGACAGGTGTCCCGCAGGACTTGGCTGAGGTCACGAAAGCGC
>DATJGQ010000223.1:0-4865 GCA_035494815.1 Gemmataceae bacterium | reverse complement strand
CGGCCAGATAGACATACCAGCCGCCGGCGGGCAGATCGACCTGGAACCGGCCGCTGCGATCCGCGGTCGCCGCCACGCGCATGTCCTGCTTCTGAGCGCTGACGAACACCATCTGCGCCCCGCCGCGCGGGGCGAAGTTGCTCGCCACGATTTGACCGCTCAGGTTGGCTGGGCCGTTAGCCGTCGGCCGCATGGCGATCTGGCCCGGCCGCACCGGCACGTTCGCCGGTGGAAGCGACGGGACGGGCACCGGCCGGAGCGATTGCCCCGTCAGCGGCGGGATCGTGTTGCCGTAATAGCTGCGATCTTCGCCGAGCGCCGGCGCCGACGTTCCCGAATTCGGGAACGTCCGCTGCTCGTTGAGCGCCGGTTCGGGGGTCTGCAAGTTCAGCGGTGGCACCGCGCCGGGTTGCGGAACCGCGACGATCGGACCCGCGGGAGCCGCGGTCACCGGGGCGGGGAATGCGCCGGGCGCGGTCGGGCCGCACGGGTTGACCGGCACCGCCTCCATGTAGCACGACTGACGGTAGGTCGTCACCGGCCGGTAGCTGATCCGCTGCACGTAGTTCGTGACCGAGTTGCATTGCGACCGCAAGCGGTACGAGCACACGGGCGTCGCGACCGATTGGCAGGTGCAAGTGCACGGGTCGTAGTAGGAGCTGTACGTGTAGCTGCGGACCGGCTCCCAGTAGTACGACGTGTAGTTGGACGTCACCGGGACCTGTGTGCAGACCGGTTCGTACGAAGTCACCGGCGTATACATGGTCCGCTGGACGTACTGGACCTGCTGAGGGCAGCAGGGGCTGGCCGCGACGACCGGGGCCGGCGCGATGTACGCGGACACGGTCGGCCGTTTGTTGCAGCCGTGACAGGTGACCTGGAAGACGTTGTTCCACGCGGCGGGCGCCGCCGCGGGCGCCAGAAGGAGCAGGCCCAGCGCACCGGCGCCGGTGATGCCCCGACAGAATCTCATGGTGTCGATCTCCTCGGTGCAAGGGGATGATGGAACGCCTCTCTCCGACCCCGGCCACCCCGCCGGGGCGAACCACCCTTCCCCTCGTGTCGCAAGCCGTCCCTGGGCCTTCTTGGGCTAGTGGTCAATCCATCGTAATACGGTGACTTGAGGCCGCAATGTGACTGAGAGCTGGAATGTCGCGCGACACGAAAGTGCCGGCGGCACAACCGGCAAGGTCGCCACTTACGACGCGTAGCTACCCAACTTGTTGCGCGCCGGTCGAGCGGAAAATGCGGATAAGTCCGTTAAAACAGGCACTCCGGATTAGACCAGAGAAGAGGTCGCGCCCCACGAATTGGCGAACACGAAGTCGCCGAGCGGCTTGCGTGTGCGTTCTGCTTTCTCACGCGCCTGCAATTGTTCGGGCAAATGGTTCGGGTCGCCATGATAGCCGATGGCCGCACCTGCCACCGGTTCCCAGTCTGCCGGGATGCCGTAGTCTGCGCGGGCTTTGTCGACTTCGATGCCGGCCATCTGATGCACGTAGAGTCCCTCGGCGGTTGCCTGGGCGCAAAGGTTGCCCATCGCCAGGCCGACGTCGTGAAAGCAGTGGCGGTTCGGCTTCTGGTTCTTCTTGAAGTTGTGACTGGCAACCGTCAGCATCAGCACCGGCGCGTCTTTGGCCCAGGTTTGGTTCCCCGGCACCAGGCACTGGAGCAGTTTCTGAAACTCGTCGGGCTTGTCCTTGGTCGCGACGATGAACGCCCAGGGCTGTTCGTTGTAGCTGGACGGTGCCCAGCGGGCGGCTTCGAGGAGGCGGCGCAAAGCGTCCGCGGGCACTGCGCGATCCGCGAACGCGAGCGGGCTCCAGCGCTTTGCGAGGAGTTCGTGAATCGGGTGATCGGTGCGCACGAGTTTGGACATGAAAATCGCCTCCGGTTCGCGACGCTTCGCAGAAGCGTGAAGCGCCTCACGCTTCTGCGAAGCGTCGCTAAACGACACGGATCACCTGCTCCGCGAACCGTTCCATTTCTTCGAGCTGCGGGCTGCACTGCAACAACAACAACCCGACCCCCACCTTCTCGAACGCGGCCACGCGCTCCGCGACCTGCCCCGCGGTCCCAATCAGCCCCGATCGCAGCCCGCGGTTTGACACCGAGTAATCCTCCAGCGATACCCGCTGCTCCAATTGCGTTCCGGCGAGCCACTGCTGATAGTTCTTGTACCCCGCCGCCGACTGCTTGACATCCGTAATGCGGGCGACCTCGGCCTTCGCGTCCGACTCCGTGTCGCGGACGATCGTGTAGCCGGCGACGCCGTAGATCATCGGGCCGAGTCCCAGTTTCTCGCGGCGGCGGTTCATGTCGGCGATCTTCTCGCCGACGCGCTCCGGCGGGTCGCCGTGCATGACGTAGGCGTCGCATTTTTTCGCGATCAGGTCCTTCGCCGCCTCCGACTCGCCGCCGGCGTAAATCACCGGCCGTGGTTTGCTCAACGGCTTGGGTTGCATCACCGAATCGACGACCTTGTAGTGCTTGCCCTCGTAGTTGAAATGGTCGCGCGACCAGAGGCCGTCGACAACGTCGAGCCACTCGGACGTGCGGGCGTAGCGGTCGTCGTGCCGCTCGAAGTGCACACCGTACTTGGCCGCCTCGTCCGCCCACCATGACGACACGACGTTGAGGGAGATTCTCCCGCCGCCGCCGATGTGGTCGATGTTCGCGGCCTGCTTGGCGAGGAGCGCCGGGTTATGGAACGTCGGCCGGACAGCGACCATGTATTCGAGCCGGTCGGTGACGGCGGTCAAAGCCGCGGCGGTGGACCAGGCGTCGAGGGCGGGCGCTTCCTCGCCCTTGATGTCGTTGAGGTTCAGTTCGGCGACCAGGGTGAGGTCGTAGCCGATCTGTTCGCTGCGGCGGGCGAGGCGTTTGGCGTAGTCCCAGGTCGCGGCCATGTTCTCGTCGGCGACGTTGCGGAGCCAGCCGCCGAAGACCGGGAGCCAGTAGCCGTAGCGCATGGTCACCCCGCTTCACGTTTCGCCGCGACCCGAGCTTGCGAGGGAAGCTCTGGCAGGCATGCCTGCCAGAGCTCCCCTCGCAAGCTCGGGTCGCGGCGAAACTTCGATTCTGCTCTCTAAATACGCCACCAGCCGCGCGTACGGGTCGAACCCGACCACGTTCACGGCATCCGCGACGAAATTCGACATCGCGTTGATGTCGTAATAAAGTAACCGCCCGTCGCGGTCGTCGATCATGTACTCGATCCCGCCGACGTCCACGCCCGCCCCCTGGGCGATCGACTCGACGGCCGTGACGACATAATCGGGCGGCTCGAACGCCTCCACTTTCAACCCCGTCTTTGGTGCGTTCGTCGGGCACGCCGTGCGGACGAGTTCGACGCCGTCGGCCCGCTGGCAGATGCTTGCGGGGCACAGGTTGAACGTCTCGCCGGTCGTGTGAATCTTGATCGCGTACAGGTATTTCCCGCCCAAAGTCTCGACGCGGAGAATCTGTCCGCCGCGGGCGGGGATGTACTCCTGCACGAGGGCCGTCTGGTCGATGCCGAGGTTGATCGTCCCCTGGGAGACGGCGTTCGCCAGCGCCTCGCCCGAGTCGAATCGGACGATCCCGGCGCCGCTGCCGCCGATGTTCGCTTTGACCACGACCGGGAAGCGCAGGCCTTCGGCAGCGGCGGGCGCCTGGGCCGCGTGATTGATCACGCGCGCCCGCGGATAGCGCAAGCCGAGCGATTCCAGCAGTTCCAGTTGTAGCGCCTTCGACGTCTCGTGCCGCCACGCCCGCGCCCCGTTGACGACCGGCACGCCGAGCCGTTCCAGATGTGCCAGCCAGGCGTGCGTGGAAAAAATCGCATGGCCCGCGCCGCGCAGGTACGCCGAGGGGCTCATGCGGTTGAAGACCAGTGAGTACGGAACCTCTCGCTCGGCCGGGTCGTACCGAAGAGCTTTCGGGTCGAGTCGGACGTAGGCAATCCGGCGGCGGTCCATCTCCGCGAACAGTGGTCGGAACCAGTCCGGGTGCTCGTGATAGACGGCGATCGGCCGGGCGGCGGTCATGACAGGTCCAGTCACAGGGGGCGGCACGGTTCGTTGTAGTGGGGAGTGCGATAGAATACAGCCGGCCGCCATGACGCGACTCAGCTACCCTCTGCGGTTCGTCGCCCTGCTCGCGCTGAGCAGCCTGTCGCTGCTGATCCTGTGCGCGTCGATGGCGATTTTCCTGTACCGTATGCAGACCGTCACGGCCGAGGCGCTCGGCGAGAACATTGTCAGCCGGCAGGCCGCGTCGGACCTCAACGACAGCCTCGCCCAACTGGCGGACCGACTCCGCGAGGGCAACGGCGACGTCGAGCACCTCCACAAGAAGATCAAAAATGACCTCGACGCGATCAGCGAACATGCGGACAAGCAAGCGGAAAAGGAGTTAGCACAACGACTGCGGGACAGTTTCGACCATTACCTCGCCCTCGTGAAAGTCAGCGGGGCGGATGCCGTCAAGCCCGCCCGGGACGTGGACCGAATGCTCCGCGACTGCCAGGAACTGCGCGAGTTCAATGCCGCCCAGGTGACTCAATCGCAAGGGGAGCACACCCGCACGCTGCGGTGGATGGCCTGGGGCCTGGTCGGCACCGGCGCCCTCGGATCGCTGGCGGGCCTTCTGCTCGGCTACGGCGTCGCCCGCGGTCTGCGGCAGTCGATCCACCGCCTGCAGGTGTCGGTCCGCGCCGCCGCCGACAAGCTCGGCCAGGACCTGCCCGCCGTCGTCATGCCGGACCCCGGGGACCTGGATGGGCTCAACGAGCAGATGCGCAGGCTCGCCGGACAGGTCGAGGAGGTCGTGCAGCAGTTGCAGCAGCGGGAACGGGAAGTGTTGCGAGCCGAGCAGCTTGCCGC